>JABUSD010000321.1 GCA_021442845.1 Holdemanella sp. | reverse complement strand
TGAGAAAATTCAATATAGTTAATTTTTGTATATTTATAGAATTCTAAAAATTCATAATATAACTTCGTTTCTTCATTTTTAGGAGGCAGAATGCGTTTTACCTTGCCTGTCACAAAGACCGAATCATAGAATTTTAAGACGCTGACACGTTTATTGCCTTCCTGAATATAAAAACGATTCATATATTCCCAGGCAACTATCGGTTCGCGAATCCCTTCTTCCAAATGGCTATCACAGAGCTGGTTCCATTTATCCGCAAATTCACTATCTTCATCAGCAATTGGCATAAAGTTCTTTGCGAAATCATTGGTACGTCCTGTTGTTTTGGTACCAACAATAAATTCTGTTGGAATATCTATTAAACCTAAATCAAAACCTGCATTTCTTTTTTCTAAAGGAAGCTGATTGTCCAATACTGGTAGATAGGGATCTTCACCTGTTAGTAGACAACGTTTATATTCCTTTATTCCCAATTTATAGGCATTGCTGTAATTGTTCATAGTTTCCCCCACATAAAATAAAGGCTACTCTAAATAAGAGCAGCCATTAATCTCTAATTTATAGTACTATTAGAAGTCGTAATCTTTACATTTTGGTGAATGAGCTGCAACTGATTCTGCATCATACCAGATTAAGTTGTTTCCAGTTTCCTTGTCGAATAATTGGATTAATCTTGGCTGAGTTGTAAAGTTAACATTTGCTCCAATAGAAACATCTTCCGTTAGATCTACAGTCTGTAATACCATAACTACGTTGTCTCCACCGCAGTTAACGTGAAGGTTAACTTCTGAACCTAACATTTCAGATACTTCGATTTCTCCAGTTAAGTCACCACTACCAATGTTGATGTGCTGTGGACGAACACCAGCGATGATGTCGCATTCACCTTGACCATTAGCCTTTAATGCTTTCTGCTGGAAGTCATCTAATTTAAATGGAACACCCTTAACGTTAGCATAGTATACACCATCTTTGATTTCAAGTCTGCATCCATCGAAGAAGTTCATAACTGGCATACCGATGAATCCAGCTACGAATAAGTTAACTGGACGATCGAATAAATCCTGAGGAGTACCAATCTGGTTAACATATCCATCTTTCATGATAACGATACGGTCACCTAAAGTCATAGCTTCAGTCTGGTCGTGAGTTACATACATGAATGTAGTGTTGATACGTTTACGTAATTTGATGATTTCAGCACGCATCTGGTTACGTAACTTAGCATCAAGGTTAGATAGAGGTTCGTCCATTAAGAATACTTTTGGATCACGAACCATGGCACGTCCAATCGCAACACGCTGACGCTGACCACCTGATAAAGCTTTTGGCTTTCTTTCAAGATATTGTGTAATATCAAGAATTTCAGCGACTTCACGTACTTTCTGGTCGATAACATCTTTAGGTGTTTTCTTTAACTTTAACGCAAATGCCATATTATCGTACACTGTCATGTGTGGATACAAAGCGTAGTTCTGGAAAACCATGGCGATGTCACGATCTTTTGGAGCGATATCATTCATACGTTTTCCTTCGATGTAAAGATCACCACCAGAAATATCTTCTAGACCAGCAACCATACGTAATGATGTAGATTTACCACATCCTGAAGGTCCAACAAGAACGATAAACTCTTTGTCTTCGATTTTTAAGTTAAAATCGTGGACAGCTGTTACCTTGTTGTCATAGACTTTCTTCATGTTTTGAATTAAAACTTCTGACATAATTTTTCTCTGATTTTGATACATGAGCCTCCGCTACATGCACCTCGCATCTACCCAGTTTATGATAGACACATTACGACAGGTCTCCACTCTGTCGCACCGTAAATCAAACGGGTTCCTCCTATTCTATTTTTCTTAGTTTGTACTGTTGTTTAGTGGAGAAAGACAGGACCTATTTATACAAATCTATTTTATCATTCCATACATTCTTTATTTATGTCACAATGTTTTCCACATATGGTTATATGTTAGATAATTCTTATGAAAGCGCATAACAATTCCCTAAAAACATATAAAAAAGGATCTGGAATCACCAGACCCTTCATATCTTGAATATCTAAATTTGGATAGGGATGAATTAAACCAATAAAAGTCATAGGG
>JABUSD010000299.1 GCA_021442845.1 Holdemanella sp. | reverse complement strand
TTTCATAATCCATAAATGTTCAATCCTTTCTTTTAACCTTCAATTGTTGATGGTGTTGGATACAAGATGTGCCATGGCAGTGTATCGCATTCAGGTGTAGTGTCAGCCACACATTCAAATGTTCCTGTGAATGTGCCTGCTTCCTTGTTTTTTCCTTCAACAGAAAGACCTGATGTGCAAATTGCAAAATCAAAGATAATGATTATTGGTGTGCCATCAGTTTTCTTTCCAACATATGCAAGCTTTTCAACATAGTCAGATGTCTGAATTCTTGCCCTTGACTTGATTTCCTTGTATCCTGTGTATTCTGTTGATGTGGTTTCATCACCGATAACACACATCTTAAGAAGTTCAGGTGTCATTTCAACAAAGTTTACTTCCATTGTTGCAGTTTCACCTGTCTTTACTGTAAGACCCTTGGTCTTTACAAGTGCGCCATCCACTTCAATGTCTGTGAATTCAGGCTTGATTTCAAGCTTTGAACCACCTGATGTTGCGCCAATAAGGGATTCTTCAAAATTCCACTGTCCGCCTTCAAGCTTGAATCCCTTGTGGATTGTACCTGCGCCAAGCATAATATTTTTTGGTGTGTCAGCAGTAATACCGCTTGACTTTAATTCTTCATATGCCATATTAGTTCACCTTCCATTCCTTAACTTTTAAATTGACTTGCATTCGCTTAATTTCTGCATCCATTGTTGGAAGCAGGCTTGCGCTTGCATAAAAAATGGCAACCGCTGAACCATTGTCCAAGATTGCCACCTTACCATCTATTGATGGAAATAATTCTTGTATCTTTTGTTTGCTTTCTTCTAGCGATAACCAAGAACCTTTTGATGTGCCTGTCAGGATAAATGTGCATTCCTGCTGACCATCTTCATTCATTGGTTCAACTTCGATATATTCACCAACCCACCATTGCTGAATTGATGCTACATCAGAATTGAATGTTCCAAAGCTATAAGGCAGTTGTTTACTTGCCATCGCATCAGAAATCAATTTCAATGTCAATGTCTGCATTACTTCATCCCCTTCAGCCTTTCTTCAAGGTTCTTCTTCATGAATTCTTTGTTGTTTTCAAAAGCCATTTCCAAAGGTCTGTGTGCTTCTTGTCCATCTGTATAATATGCTTCAAGACCTTTTGACCTTAACATTGCACAGATTCTTTTGGCTTCTTGCAGTGTGTATGGTTGACCTGATGATGGATATTCAGCAGTTGCACTTGATGCATCTGAACCATCCTTCACATAAACCCAATATCCTTTTCTACCATCACCATTGATTGCATACTTACCTGTTCCAAGTTCATACCATATAGCTAGTTGCCAAGGATGACCAATTATTGCTTCACCCTTGGATTCATCAACTACATGTTGCCACTTATCACGCAGACCGCTTCCACCGCCTTTGGTGTTCTGCTTGGTTCTTGATTCAATAAGACCTGCCATTTCTTCAAGCCAATTCAATGTGTTCCTGTTGATTTCAGCCTTCACTTTCATTGTGTTGTCTTTCATTTCAACTGACATATTATTGACCCCCTGTGAACTTCAAGAAGATTTCCCACTGCTGATGCAGATACATTGGGTCATCTATCAAAGTTATGTCATAGACTTTCCCTTCGCAAAGCAACCGACTATTTTCAGCCTTGATTCGACTGTCCAAAGCACTATAGTCAGCCACAAAGACATGTGTGGATTCCTGAATCTTGGCATCGTAGGTCTGATATTTTGAATCACCACCTGAAAGGTCAAGCCATCCAAATAGTTCTTGCACAGTTTCCCATGCCTTTATAGATTCGCCAATTTCATTCTTGGTAGTGGTGCTGATTTGAATCTGAACTGATGTGTTTCCGCCAATCATGTCAACACCCCCTTTAGAACCTTGCCTTCATATAAGGCTTCAGATACCCTACAAGCGATGTTGGGAATCCGATTGAAGTATTTGACCCATCCATGCTGAAATAGGTCACAGAATGCCTAGAAATCGTTTCAGATGATATTCCTGTCTTATCGCCATTGGTAAGTTGCCACTTTAACATGCCAACAACACCCATTTTCACATCAATTGGATATTCAACCTTTGTAACAAGCACCTGTGGTTCATCAA
>JABUSD010000290.1 GCA_021442845.1 Holdemanella sp. | reverse complement strand
GTACAGAATTTAACCGATGGTTTGAAAACATATATTATTGTGCTTCTTCTACTGAAATAACCGATGATAACATTCATTTGTACGAAAGTTTTGGAAATAACGCAAGAAAGTTTTTTGAGACTTATTTGTATTACCGTTATCCGGACAAAAAAGACTTTGATGAACATTTGAAACGTTTTTTTGGAGAAGAAGTCATTCCGCCTATACTTGTTCGTAAGTTAGGTGATGAAACCTCACATGCTCAAGGAGACATAGAAAACCATCTGCTTCCATTTGATGAACCAGAGATTACAGGGGCAGCTAAGCTAATCTTAAAACGATTAGAAGAAATTGATAAAGATCAGTTCGACGCTTTGATAAGTTGCATTAAGCAAGAGTAAATATATAGGAGGAAAGCAGTATGTTACCATCCATACTTGCCAAACAATTGGAGAAAGGTATTGGGGATTACCTGGAAACAACATTCCCTATGACTAATGAGCCGTTCCGTGGTTCATTGCGAAATATGATTGAGACGAAGGACTCTTTGTATCATGAGCCCTATATTGCTGTGCGGCTTCCGTTCCGTGTTGCTGAGGAAATGCCAACGTGCTTTGAGGCTGTACATCCGGCATATCTTCCTTATGTACATCAGCAGAAAGCTTTTGAGCGACTGACCGGGGACGATGGGCGCTCTACCCTCGTTTCTACCGGGACTGGATCAGGTAAAACGGAATGCTTCTTATACCCTATATTGGAATATTGCTATCAGCACCGTGGAGAACGAGGAATTAAGGCCCTTATCATTTATCCGATGAACGCGCTTGCTGCAGATCAGGCCAAGCGTATAGCAGAACTTATCTATAATAGTCCTGAATTAAGGAGTAATGTCACTGCAGGCATGTACGTGGGCGGTTTTGATGGTAGGCCGAGCACGATGATGTCTGAAAGCAATATTATTACAGATAAGGTAACAATGCTGAATAATCCTCCGGATATTCTTCTTACAAACTATAAGATGTTAGACTATCTTCTTGTTCGACCGAACGATTCTGATCTATGGAAGGACAACAAGGACTCCGAGGTACTTAAGTACATTGCAGTTGATGAACTTCATACTTTTGATGGTGCTCAGGGAACGGACCTTGCTTGCCTGCTTCGACGCTTAAAGTCCAGACTGGGTATTCAGCCCGGATATCTTTGCTGTGTGGGAACATCCGCAACTATGGGCGGCGAAGGAAGCAATGAAAACATACGGCAATATGCTTCGGAAATATTCGGTGAGCCTTTTGAAAAGGATTCCGTAATTGTTGAGGATCGGCTTTCTCCGGAAGAGTTTTTTGCTGAATCTGAGATTACTGATTTTGCAATGCCAACTTATGAGCAAATTCTTGCGTTGGAGAATTGTATCGAACAGGATGATCAGAAAACTTATCTTAAGACAGCAATTTCAGCATGGATTGATGATTATTCTGATGACCCATTAAGCGATGAAGGAAGAATATCCCTTGGGGAGAAACTGATGCATCACAGTTTTATGAAGTCAGTCATTAGTTTCATGGGCGGGAACTACTATCAGGAATCGGCTATTGTAGAGAATTTGATTGCATATTATCCCGCACTGAAGGATCTGGGCGATGGTCAGACTGCCCTAGATGCGTTGTTTTCACTGATATCCTATGCCAGAACCGGAACACCGGGAGGATTGCGCCCGTTTCTGAACGTTCAGGTGCAGCTTTGGCTAAGAGAGCTGCGTCGTTTTCTAGGAAAGGTGTCTGGAGAAAACGTAACTTATGCAATTGCACATGACCTTAATGCACAGCAGGCGAAACAGTATCTGCCTATTGTTAATTGCCGAGATTGCGGCGCAACCGGATGGACGGCACTTTTGAATGAAAGACAGAATGCAACCACAAATAACTTAGAGGCATTCTATAATCGTTATTTTAAGTGCGATGATAAAGTTGTGATGATGTTTCCTCATGAAGGTGAAGAGACTCCGTATGGAACCATATCAGCACGCCTCTGCCCTGATTGCCTGCAGGTACACTATGGTGATGGCGCAAGTGAACTGTGTGATAACTGTGGCGGTCAGACGATACCTATTTATATTCCCACTGCAAACAAG
>JABUSD010000093.1 GCA_021442845.1 Holdemanella sp. | reverse complement strand
GTTTATATCAGCTTGTAGTTCTTTACATGTACCAAGTACTATACCATCCAGATTCGGTAATTGTTCTTTGGCATCTTCAAAAGTTAATGCAGTAGAAGCACCTGATTGATTGGCACTTGTGACAAATAATGGTGTATTTAATAATGAGATAACTTCTAAGACAAAATCATCTTCAGGCATACGAATGGCAATGGTATCCATACCATTGGTATAATCTCTATCAATTGTATCCTTTAAAGGAACAATTAAAGTTAATGGACCCGGTAAGAATTGTTCTACAATTCTTCTTGTACGATCATCTACATAAGCTACCTGTTCCATCTGTTCAATGGAAGATACCATCATAGGAATGGCTTTTGTTTCATCTCGATGCTTAATTCTTTTTAATCGATTTAAATCATTTAGATTTCCATAGATACATCCCACTCCATATACAGTATCAGTAGGAAAAGCTAAGATTTCATGGTTTTTAAAGGCTTGTACAACCTCTTTTATATCCTTCTTTGAATATTGTTTCATTTTTATCACTTCCACAAAATAGTATACACTTTTATGATAGAATAGACAAAGAAAGGAGTCTTTCTATGTTTAATACAACAATAGCAGCCATATCTACAGCTCTACAGGAAGGTGCCATTTCCATAGTAAGAGTGAGTGGAGATGATGCGATATCAATAGTACAATCAATATTTGATAGAGATATAACCAATGTACAAAGCCATACCATCCATTATGGATTTATTATCGATGATGATAAGACACCTATTGATGAAGTCTTAGTATCCATCTTTAAAGCACCAAAGACATATACAAGAGAAGATCTCGTAGAAATCAATTGTCATGGAGGAACTTTCATTACCAGAAAGATTCTATCTTTAGTCTTAAGCCATGGAGCTAGTTTAGCCAAACCAGGTGAATTTACCCAGAGAGCTTTCTATAATGGAAGAATTGATTTATCCCAGGCTGAAGCCATTCAGGATATGATAGAAGCTTCCAATGATCATGCAGCCAATATGGCTATCTATGGAATCAAAGGAAGTGTTAAAAAGCTATTACAGCCATTAATTGATGATTTAATGGATATCATAGCCCAGATTGAAGTCAATATTGATTATCCAGAATATGAAGATATTGAACAGTTGACAACTGAAGATCTACTTCCAAAAACAAACAACTGGATTCTTAAAATTGATAACATATTAAAACAGGTACAGACAGGACAGTTATTAAAAAAAGGAATTGATACCGTTATTATAGGAAAACCCAATGTAGGAAAATCCTCTTTATTAAATGCCTTATTAGAAGAAGATAAAGCCATTGTGACAGAGATTGCCGGTACAACCAGAGATATTGTAGAAGGACAGATTCATATTGGTTCTTTACAGTTAAATCTAATTGATACAGCTGGTATACGTAAATCCAAAGATAAGATTGAACAGATAGGAATTGAAAAATCCCAGCAGAAATTAGAAGAAGCCCAGTTAATCTTATTGGTATTGGATGGTTCAAAAGAATTAACCGAAGAAGATTATATCCTATTAGATAAGACAAAGGATAAGAATCGTATTATTATCTACAATAAAGATGATTTAAAACAAGTTTCTAATGGTATTTCTATTTCAGCTAAACAAGGAAAGATACAACCATTATTGGATGCGATAGAAGCCATGTATCAAAACGATCTATTAAAAGAAAATCCAATTCTATCCAATGAAAGACAGATTGGTTTATTAAAGATGGCAAGACAAGATATGATACAAGCTAAATGTGCCATGGAACAATTTGTAGAACCTGATTTAATTGAAATTGATATTGTCCAAGCTCATGATCATTTAAAAGAAATCTTAGGTGATGTATCAAGAGAAGATTTAATTGATACTTTATTTACTAAATTCTGTCTAGGTAAATAATGGGGTGTTCAAATGAACACCCTATCTATTTAACTTCCAATTCCAAAGAATTTGTCAAAGTAAATTATCCCTAAAATTCCCATTTTTAAAAGCAACTTCATTTGTACAATACTCCTCTTACGAGTCCTATTGTACAAATGAAGTTGCTTTCTTTTGGTTTTGTGAAATCCACTATATATGTGATAATTGCATAATCGGTTCAAATAATACCAATTAACACAACCCTCGAG
>JABUSD010000026.1 GCA_021442845.1 Holdemanella sp. | reverse complement strand
CTCTAAAAAAAAAAAAAAGACTTGACAAAATAACATTGTATTACTTGTCAAGTTAAACAATTCCTTATTTCATTACTATCCACCATAACGATCTTTAAAGTTACCAGATAAAGGAATAATACTAAACTACCAGTAATTACGTTCTATCTTTACTCATATTCCCTTGCGGATCCATTATCATACAGTAAAGAACACCAATCAGACATAGTATTATTATTATCATTTCAAAAATAGACAACCTTCTTTTCACATTCTTATCCTTTCTATTCTATACCTGTGTTTTACTTAGTTTATTGAGACCTGTATAATTCCTTTTCAATACACTTATTGTATATATCAATAAGCAAAATACCTGGATATAGATATTAAAAGAACCTTATATTAATAAAGGCTCATTATAACTTTGATACTATTTTATAACCCAGCTACCGTTTTTATTTGATCCAATCCGTTCAATTATTCCTTCAGCTTTTAATTCATTGAGAATCCCTTGCACAGTTCTTCTTGATTTACCGATTATATCAGCAAGTTCATCTGTTGTTATTTTAGGTTTGTCTTTTATGGAATCTATAATTATTTTTCCATTCAATCCATTTATATCTGCAGATTTTCGATAAAAACAAATTCAAATCCTTGGTTCTTATAGATTTAACTCCATTATAAGCAAAATCTTTTGGTTCATATCCTGAAGGAAACGATCCTGGATTAAATATACACACCTTTGTTGGAGTAATATAGATTTCGTTATTCATAGATGTATCATAAGATGAATGGCATAAGCTATTCATAACCACATTTTGGTATGAAATGTGGTTATTGTGAAGTTAATTTTCACAATATTCATACAGTTATATATAAAAAGAAAAGTCTGGTTCTATCCAGACTTAGAATAAATCATCCTCTTCTTCTTTCTGTTTAACAGGTGAGATTTTAATACATTGTGCTTCATCGATACACTGTTGAACCATCGCTTCAAAATCCCATTTTGATTCAAATTTAACACATTTATCAATACGAGGTTTTGTGACTGGATTCTTTGGTGTAAAGATTGTGCAGCAGTCTTCAAAAGGTAAGATGGATGTATCATACGTACCAATCTTCTTTGATAGATTGATAATTTCAATTTTATCCATGCATACAACAGGACGGATAATTGGCATATTGGTTACATCATTGATTGTGTTCATACTCTCTAATGTCTGAGATGCAACCTGTCCAATGGATTCCCCTGTAGCAATCGCAAGTGCTTTGCGTTTCTTTGCCAGACCTGCCGCAATACGCATCATCATACGACGCATAAGTGTGATGGCATAGCTTTCATCGGCATTCTGATAGATGGCTAGCTGAAGATTTGTAAATGGAACAATATGTACAAGGATTTCTCCCTGGTATCCACTGATTAAACGGGCAAGTTCCAATACCTTATCCTGGGCAGCTTGTGATGTATAAGGAGGCGATGCATAATGGATGCATTCAATACAGACTCCTCGTTTCATCATAAGATAACTGGCAACCGGTGAATCAATACCTCCACTTAATAGCACCATAGCCTTGTTTCCTACACCCACTGGATATCCACCAGCACCTTCCATTCGATTTGTCATGATATATGTAGAATCATGATGTACTTCTACAATAATCTTTACATCCGGATTCTTTACATCCACTTTCCAGTTACTATTCTTTAATATTGCTGAAGCAACCATACGGTTGATCTGATCAGATATATATGGGAATGTCTTATCACTTCTTCTTGCGGCTACTTTAAATGTCTTATCTGTATTTAAATCGATGGAAGCCATACATGCCTTTACAATTTCATCGATATCTGATTCTACACAGATGGCAAGAGAAAAAGAAGAAATTCCAAACACTTTCGATAATATATCACTGACGGCTTTTGCATCTTCTTCATGAAGATAGATATACATACGGTCATGTTCTTTCTTATATTCTAATGTTGGAAATCCTTTTAAAGCTTTCTTTACATTTTCATATAGCTGTTTAATAAAGCTGTTTCGATTCTTACCCTTTAAACTTAATTCACCATAACGGATAAGAATGTGGTTATAACGATAATCCATATTCTCTTATAATCTCCTTACATGCCTGAATAAATATCTTGGCTTCTTCTATTGTATTAAAAT
>JABUSD010000285.1 GCA_021442845.1 Holdemanella sp. | reverse complement strand
GTTGTTCCATTAACAGGTTTTAAAGTAGAACCAGAAACAGATCGCACAGAAACAAGCACAGATGCTGTATTAACAGATGAACAGGTAAACTATACATTGTTGAAATATCCAACAATGGTTGAATTAGGGTTAAACCGAGTAACAGCTGATAATAGTTTTCCTATTCCTGGTCTTATCGCAACAAAGACATTGGAAAGCAATGATTCTAATGAATTCAGTATGTGTACATCTATGACACCACAAGGAATCTGTAGAACATCGAAATATATCTTTATATCTGCCTATTGTCATACAAAAAGCCATAATTCTGTTTTATATATGATAGATGGAAATACAAATACATTCATTAAAGAGATTATTTTACCTGATAAACCACACGCAGGGAATATCTGTTATGATCCAGTCAACAACAATATCTGGGTAGCCTGTACAGGAAAAGGATTTGTTACAGGAAAAAGAACGGCATATTTAAACTGTTTAAATTTAAATACAATTGAAGCCTATGATTTTAATACATCCAAGAAACCTATCGTATTTGATATGAAATATGAGATTGAAGGATTTAGAAACGCATCCTTTATCAGTTATTATCGTGGCAATATCTTTGTAGGAAACTATCGAAACAACGATAAGGAAAATTCCTATGTCCAGCGTTTTCCAATTACAGATGAAGGTGGCCTGGAAACAAAACCTGTGAAACAGGCTCTAAAGACAAAACAGATTGCATCTGGTCGTGAAATGGCTGTTATCGATAAATTCTGTCAAGGAATCTTCCTTGAAGAAGGTACGCTTGTCATGACACAATCGACAGGAAATGCGAAGAGTAAAATTACGGTTTTTTATGAATCAGACTATGAAACCAGTATAAATGAAATGACGGATTTGGAATATCAATATAAAGCTTATCTTCAGAATAAGGAAGTATTGGAAACCTATCCAGGTCTAATTAAATCAAAGAAGAATCTACTGGATGAAATTGATGAGATGATTTCTGATGAAACCGATAGTTTAAAACGAGATCAATACAAAAAACAGAGAGATACACTAGCCGAAGAAATAGAGAATCTGGAAGTTATACTGAAAATAGAAACAGAAGCCAATATCACATTTGATTTAGATGCATATAAAGAGAAATACAATAAAGAAGTCGTCTATTCCTTAGAAGATAAGAATGCTGATGATATCTTTGAATTGCCACCTCGATTGGAACAGGTATTTGCTTCTACCTATAATGATTGTTTATATCTATTATTTGAATCAGGTGCCCATGCTTATAAAAATCAGTTTGGAGCAGATGCGATTGATCGTATACTAATCGTTAATGCCGATGTGGACCCAAGTGATACCATCTATTATTATGATGGTACAGATTATTATGAAGGGGAAATAACCTATCAATAAATGGTACGGAATTGTACCATTTTTTCGTTGTACAATTCATTATTTTTGATAGAATAGCCTTATGGAAAAGAAGAAGAGTAATAAAAAGATTATATTAATTGTGCTTGTACTTGTATTAGTTGTAGGTGCCTTTTTTGGATATCGTTATATTTCTTCAAAGAAGGAACCAAAGACAGATTTAACGGAAACAAATACAGATGCAGTACTAACAGATGATGAAGTTAATGATAGTTTGTCCCAATATCCTGCACTTGCTGATTTGGACTTAGATAAGGTAACGGAGGAAAACAGTTTTCCAATTCCAGGATTAAAGGCAACAAAGACACTAACAAAGAATGATGCCCATGCATTCAGTATGTGCACAACAATGACACCACAAGGATTATGTAGAACAGATAGTTATATCTTTATTACTGCCTATTGTCATACGCATAAGCACAATTCTGTCATTTATATGATGGATGCCAACACACATGAATTCATTAAGGAAATCATTTTACCAGATAAGCCACATGCAGGAAATCTATGTTATGATCCTGTCAATAATAATATTTGGGTTGCTTGTGTTGGAAAAGCATTCTTTACAGGAAAGAGTACTGCCTATTTGAATTGTTTGAATTTGAATACAATAGAAACATATGATTTCAATACATCAAAAGAGCCAATTACATTTGATAGAAGCTATGAAATTTATGGATATAAGAATGCCTCTTTCATTTCTTACTATGACAGAAACATCTTTGTAGGAAACTATCGAAACAACGA
>JABUSD010000356.1 GCA_021442845.1 Holdemanella sp. | reverse complement strand
AGCATGTAATAGTAATGATTCAAAAGACCAAATAAACACTATTTCATCCAGGTATGCTTCTATTTTCAATGTAGTAAGTAAACATGCCTTTGACAGCTATGTCATACATGTCTTCAACATCCTTTTGTGATGTGGATGTATCAATAGTGATTTCATTAGCCGCTTTTTGTACATATTGTTGGATTAAGGTGCTTATTTTGTTTGTATCAACTTCAAAAAGACAAGGTTGAGCAATTCAGATCCATCATCTACCAGGAGATGCATGTCAATATAGAATTATATCAGAAAGCGGATGCCTCCAGAAAGGAACTTCTGGACGTGCTGAAAAGGCTGAACCTTTCAGATGACATGCTGACTTCCTACAGATATCTGTCCTACAACCACCGCATGAAGAATATGGAGGGCTATGATGTGATTTCACGGAAGCTTATCCAGCTTGAAAAGGTCCTGCCACGTGAAGGCAGCATGAAATTCAATTCGTATAACATAAGACCCTATCACAATCAGATACTATCCATTGTTGATGATATCCTTTCTTCAGATGGAGTGAAGGAATTCTATGGAAAGTATACGGATGTTCTTGATGAAGAGGTCGAGGCTTTCAGAAAGATGTATGGTGAAGGAAACAGGGAATATGCAAATTCCAAGACTGGAGAAACATTTATTGGGGTATCTGATGGATTGAAACAGCAGGAATGCTATAGGGAACGCAAAATCGAGGAAATGAGGACATCCATAGCAAACATGATTCTCCAGAACATAAAGATGTTCAGAATGGATGCAGAGGATTCCGGATTTATCCTTATCCCTCAGATGAACAGTCCTGGAAGACCTAACGCACACCATAGAAGAAGAGATATGGATTTCCAGCAGTATGAATCCTTCAGGGAGATAAACCTGCAGAAACGACTGGAAATCATATCACATGGCTGCATATATCAGCTCTCAAAAGGAATACAGCAATCCTTCTATTCCCAGCTTGAGGAGAAGGAGAAGCTAAGACACGTTGTCAATATGGCTAGAAAGGAAAACTACTACAGGTATTAATATGGCTAAGAAAAAGAGCATTTCTGAGATTCTGAACGAATCCGATTGCAAAATCGAGAGATTGAATGAAGAGCTTTCAAAGGAAAAGCAGTTCAATGATAAGATCAAGAATCTGAAAAAGAAGGAAGATAAGATCATCCAGGATAGAATGGATCTGGACAAGGAACTGAATTCGATTTTTCAGAGATAGGGAAACGTATGAAACAGATTTTAACAAACGGGGGCAGTTTGCCCCCGTTTCCAGGAGAGAGAGGAGGAATGAGGATGCAGGAATTTGATGGGGCACAGATGAATGAAATAAGTACAGGTCTTAAAAATGGACTGGATGTATCTATCTATGCAAAACCAGAGTTTGGTTGTAGACAGATGATGGAAATAAGAAAAGGACTTGAAACTGGAGTGGATGTTACTATCTATGCAAGTCCTGAATTCTATTATTTGCAGATGAAGGAGATTCGTTTGGGGCTTGAAAAAGGTCTGGATGTGTCGGATTATGCCAAACTTGAATTTGATCAGTTGCAGATGAAACAGATCAAAGAAGGGATTGAAAATGGACTGGATGTATCCATCTATGCCAAACCAGAGTTTGATTATGAACAGATGAATGAAATTCGAGAAGGGCTTGAAAGTGGAATCGATGTTTCCATTTATGCTAGTCCGGTATTTGAATGGAGGCAGATGATGCTAATCAGAGATGGTCTAGAATCAAAATTGGATGTATCCATCTATGCAAAGCCTGAATTCACTTGTGATCAGATGTCTGTGATTTGTTTTGGACTTGAACAGGGTGTGGATGTATCCGTTTATGCTGATCCTGATTACTACTATACGGAAATGGATTGCATCAGGTATGGATTGAAAGAAGGATTGGATCCTTCTATCTATGCCAGGAAGGAATACAATGCGGGTCAGATGTTTGAGATTATAGAGGGGCTTGTGCATGGATTGGATGTATCTATCTACGCCAAGCCGGAATTTGATTGTCGGCAGATGAGGGAGATTAGATTAGGTATTGAAAAGGGAATCGATGTTTCCATTTATGCCAAGCCGGAGTTTGAATGGAGGCAGATGTGGCAGGTTCTTTTGGGAATTGAAAATAATCTTGATGTATCTGTCTATGCAAAGCATGAATTTGATTGGGAGCAGATG
>JABUSD010000127.1 GCA_021442845.1 Holdemanella sp. | reverse complement strand
GGGGAAGTAGCTATTATTTCTAGTTGGGGAAAAATTACAAGAATAGATAGAGCAGGCTTGAATTTTAAAATCCCTATTGTACAAACACAGGAAATGATGATTGAAACCGCAAGACAGATATCCATCTATAAACCTGATGCGATTAAAATTCATATGTTGCATATCATAAAAGATACCAAAATGGAAGAAATGTATAGAAACAATGAATTTACCCTAATGACATTAGAAGAATATGTAGAAACGGTTGTCGATCAGTTAGAAATTCTTCCCCCGGATATGATTATTGAAAGAGTAACAGGGGATGGCATGGCCAAAGATCTAATTGCCCCACTCTGGACAATCAAGAAGACAATAGTAGCCAATGAAATTGATAAGCTCATGGTAAAAAGAGATACATGGCAAGGAAAGAAATATGGAGGTTCATGCAATGGTTAATACGATACTGGAAACATTAAATAAGTCATTTCCATTCATTCAAAAGGATATTCCATCCTATGCGAATCAGAAAGTAGGCATGATGGATATTCATATCGATCAATATGAAATTCAAGGTGTTGGAAACCTATCCGTTTTAAAAGGAGAAGCCAAACAGTTTGGTATGAAAATGGATACCCTTGTCCTTGTCCCACTTGAAAAGGATGCGCCTTTATATTCCTATGATCGTATCTATGCAATGGGTATGGATACATGCATTGTCGAAGTCTATGATACATTGCTTGATAAAGAAAATCCTATCTTTATCAAGCATAATGAAACTATGAACCAGATCAAAGAATCTTTTACTATGGATACAGTTATGGATTTAGGAACACACTGGTATGATTCCTTAAAACTTCCATCCAGTTTTTCCCATAAAGGTGAAAATACATATTCCAAACAATATGATTCCATGGTTCAAATGCATTTCGATGCCTATATCCAGATGCTTCATCAGGTTAATCAATGCAATCCAGATGAAAAGAAAACCATTTCCAGAAAGTATGTCAATGGCTTATTTGAATATGGGGGACCTGCTACCGATGAATATGTTAAGTCTATCGGTAAAGAAGCAGCCATGGATTTATTCTATACAGTTGTATTTGGCGTAAAGTAAAGGAGGATATCCATATCCTCCCTTTTTTCATTATTTCAATTCTAGACAATAGTTGTTTTTCTTTCCTCTTTTGATGATGACATAGTTATCTACATAGGCAGTCTCTTTTGAAATAACCATGTTTCCATCTTTTACCTTGATTCCGTTTAAGGCGATGGCATTTCCTTTTAGCCATTCTCTAGCTTCACGTTTAGACGATGCAATCTTTGTTTCAACTAAGACATTTTCTAATGTCAAGCCATCTGGACAATCTGTCTTTTCCATATTCTTAATGGCATCTTTTCTTTCTTTTTCATCTAATTCATCCAATTGTCCTCTAAATAAGGCATTTGTGATCTTTAAAGCCGAATCCAGTTCAGCCTGCCCATGTAAATCACGAACAACTTCCTGGGCTAACGCTTTCTGTGCGGCACGAAGATGAGGTGCTTCCACTAACTGCTTTTCTAATTCTGTGATTTCTTCAACTGTTAAGAAAGTCAATTTCTTTAAGTATTCAATAACCTTGGCATCTTCGGTATTGAATAAAAACTGATATAGTTCATATGGAGATGTCTTTTCTGGATCTAGCCATACCGTACCACTTTCGGATTTACCAACTCCCTGCGTTGGAAACGTCTTACCCTCGATGTCTTTGTACAGGGAGTGTTTGGTATCAGCACGCTCGACGTCAATGTGCTAGAAACGCTCTATCCTACCAATGAGTATCGTAACCGCATCGCCAAATATTACCGCAACCGTTGGACGGAGAACAATCCCACCAATCAATATCCGAGTGGTGTGAATCCCTCCAACTATGGCGGGCAATATGCCGTCAACTCGCTGTCGGTATGTGATGCCTCCTTTGTGCGTATCAAGAACATTAATATCTCCTATGATGTACCCTTGAAGAATAACAAGTTCATACAGAAGTTGATGGTCTATGGTGCAGTGGATAATGTGGCTACCTTTACCGATTATGACGGCTTTGATCCCGATGCCAGTGCCGCAGGTGCCACATCGGTATCTAAGGTTAGCTACAACAGCTATCCTCTGGCTCGTACCGTGAGATTTGGTTTCAATGTAACTTTCTAACTATTAAATACAATCATTATGAATAAGACAAAATATATCATCCTATCCA
>JABUSD010000295.1 GCA_021442845.1 Holdemanella sp. | reverse complement strand
AAAACGCAAATATTGTTTATTTCAGTCTGCATCTTTCAAACATCCGTGATTTAAAAAAGGAATATCCAGACCTTCTTACAAGTGATAGTACTTATAGTGAATTATCCCTTCGTCTATCGGATAATCTGATTGAATATTATTATGATGAAGATTGGAAAGATAAGGGAAATGATAATGAAATCGAAAAAAAGATCCATGATATTATATGTAAATATAATTTTATAGAAGAAAATGGATTCTATGAAGTCAGTGATGAATATGCACCACATGATGTTCTACAGCTTACTATTACATATGATAATAATAAATCACTTACGTATGATGGACGATATGGCATTACCATTGATCATGATGCGATTCGTGATCTGATTGTAGTATTTAAAAATGAATTCAATGAATAAGGTATGGAGATGCTTTCCATACCTTATTTTTCCATATCAATCACTTTTCTAAATTGCGTTTCATACAGCTGTTTATAAACACCGTTCATTTCAAGAAGTTCATCATGGCTTCCCTGTTCTACAATCGTTCCTTTATCAATAACCAGGATTTTATCGGCTGCTAGAATTGTAGATAATCTATGAGCAATGACAATGGATGTTCTTCCTTTCATTAATATCTCAAGAGCCTGCTGGATTGAACTTTCGGAAATGGAATCCAGAGCAGAGGTTGCTTCATCTAGGATTAATATTTTAGGATCTTTCAAAATGACACGCGCAATCGATAATCTTTGTTTTTCACCACCGGATAGTTTTAATCCTCTATTTCCAACTTCAGAATCATATCTGTTTGGCTGACTCATAATCATATCGTGGATATTGGCAATTTTACATGCATTTTCGATTTCTTCTTTGGTTGCATCTGGCTTGGCAAATAGTAGATTCTCACGGATTGTTCCGTTAAATAGATATGCCTCCTGCGTAACAACGCCGATATTATCACGTAGATAATATAGATCTATTTTACGAACATCAATCTGATTGATGCATACACTTCCGCTGATGACATCATATAAGCGTGGCAATAGATTCACAACCGTACTCTTACCAGAACCGGAAGGACCCACAATGGCATACATCTTACCAGAAGGGACTTTAAAGGATAAATCCTTGATTAATGGCATATCCTTATTGTAGTAGAACTCTACATGATTGTAAGTGATATCGGTTCTTGAAAAGTTTGGTTTTGTCGCATTCTTTTTGTTTATGATTGTTGATTTCATATCCAGATAAGAAAAGATACGGGAAAATAAAGCTAAAGAGCGAGTGAAATCAACGGATATCGATAATAAGGATTCTACCGGCCTATACAATCGGTTAATCATCGCAACGGTAGCGGTAATGGTACCAACTGTCAACGTACTATCCTTCATATAGATAATAAGAATACCGCCAGCTAGATAAATTAATAATGGACCAAGATTGGTAAAGATTTCCATAGTAACACGGAACCATTGCCCTGCTCGTGTTTCCTTGATCTGTAGATTGGTAACTTCCAGATTCAATTTATCAAACTGTTCATTCTTTAAATCCTCCTGGGTAAATAATTTAATCAATAGAGAACCGGATACGGATAAGGATTCAGAAATCAGATCATTCAATTCATCGGATTTAGTCTGAGCTTCCCCTGCTAATTTCCATCTTGATTTTCCTGCACTTTTGGTAGGTAAGACTAGAAGTGGAATGACCAATATGCCTGCAATAGCTAATTTGATATCCATGCTTAATAAGGCAACAATGGTTGTGATAATAGTAGTAGCCTGTGATACACATTTCGTTAAAGTGGAACTGATTGCTGTCGATACCCCATTGATATCCGAATTCATTCTTGTGATAATCTCTCCCTGTCTTTCTGATGTGAAAAAAGAATGCGGCATTGTCTGTAAATGTTCAAACATTTCATTTTTCATATCATAGACGATTCTCTGGGATACCCATCCATTGATATAGGTTTCTAACACACTGACTACCTGAGATGCGATTAATGTAACAATCGCAAGCAGAACAAGTTGAATCAACAGCTGTAAATTCTTTCCAAGAATTGCTTTATCAATGATCCATCCAGTAATGATAGATGGAAATAAACCCAATACAGAAGATATGATAATAATGATAAATACAATCAATAATTGTAACCAGTAAGGTTTTAAATAAGAAAATATTCTTAATAGCAGTTCCTTTGTAACCTTTGGTGCATTTTTCTTTTCTTCTTCACTTAAATAACCAA
>JABUSD010000063.1 GCA_021442845.1 Holdemanella sp. | reverse complement strand
ATTCCACCTTATCCAATTAAGACAGAGGAAGCCAGAAAACTGCTTCCTAAGACGATTTCCTATAAGAAGGCATGTAAACAGGTTGCTCATGCATTAACCTTTATCCAAGCTTTATATGTAGGAAATGAAGTAGTCCTAACAAGTGCATGCAAAGATTATCTGCATGAACCATATCGAAAGAAACTGATTAAGGAATATGATTCCATTCATGATTATTGTATTCAAAGAGGATTTCCTATGTGGATTTCTGGAAGTGGAAGTACCATGCTTGCCTTATCGTTAAAGAAAGAGAACATTGATAATTTAATGGATTTTATTCAGATGAATTATCCCCATATAGAATGTAGAACCATAGCGGTTTCTAAGAAAGGAGCGTACGTAGAGTATGAGTAAGTTTTTTGTTGTTTCATCGGATATCTTACCAGAAGTGCTTGAAAAAGTAATTGAAGCGCGAATGCTGCTGCAGTCAGGCAAGGTAAAAAGAATTAGTGAAGCCGTCAAACAGGTAGGCATTTCCAGAGGAACATACTACAAGTATAAGGATGCGGTATTTGCATTCAATCAGGAACAATCAAGAAGAAAAGCGGTTGTATCTATGATTTTACACAATGAAAAAGGTGTTCTTACCAATGTACTTGCTCTTCTTGCCGCAAAAGATATCAACGTATTGGCTATTTCCCAGACGATTCCAATCAATGGTGTCCATGATGTTTCTTTAACGCTGGATATCACCGATCTGGAAATCAGCATACAGGCACTGCTAGCCCAATATGAAGCGATGCCAACGGTAGAAAAGGCAGAACTGGTAGCGGTCGAATAAAATGAAAAAGTGGTTAGCGTATTTCTTTGGCTGGACCGTTGTGATTGTCACCGTTGTCTTAGGTGTCCGTTTTATTGCCCTTGATTCCAATTTCTATATTGAACGATATGAGAAATATGAATTTGCCAAAGAATTGAATGTAGACAAAGAATCCTTGAATGAATCCATTGTCGCCTTGCTGGATTATATAAAAGGCGATCGCGATACCATTCAGGTTAAGATTATTAAGAATGGAAAAGAACAGGATGCCTTTTATGAAAGGGAAATTCTGCATATGGTGGATGTAAGGGAACTGTATCGAAATGCCATAAAAGTAGCCATTGGTGCTGCTATTATAGGAATTTCTATTGTCTTCTATTTTCTGTTATATGATAGAAAGAAAACTTTATCGTATTTAACCTATGGGTTCCTATTAGCCTGTGGAACGGTAGCTGTTATGCTTGTTTTCTTTGGTATCTGGGTAGCCACCGATTTTACAAGTTTCTGGACATGGTTCCATACGATATTCTTTGATAATGATTTATGGTTATTGGATCCAAGAATCAGCTTTATGATCAATATGCTTCCAGAAATCATATTCAATCAATTGGTATTAGCGGTTACTTTCTATTTTATTCTCGTCTTTGTGCCTTTAATCGCATTTAGCTTATGGTATCAGTTTAAAAAGGCACCAATAGGATTTGATCAATGTTGATATTAGCTTCAAAATCGCCAAGAAGAAAGGAAATCTTAAAGGAATTAGGCTATTCCTTTATCATTCATCCTTCTATAGGAGAGGAAATCTTTGATCAGACAAAACCAATTGATGAAGCTTTGATCCAGGTATCCAGTGCCAAGGCAAAAGAAGTATTTCAAGTATATCCAGAGGATCTCATTATCAGTGCCGATACCATTGTATTATTAGACAATACCATTCTAGGAAAACCAGAAAGCAAACAGCAGGCCATTGATTATTTAACAAGCTTATCCAATCGCTATCATGAAGTAAAAACAGGGGTATGCATCCTATCTAAAAAAGGGATGAAATCCCATGTAGAAACAACAAAAGTATATTTTAAAGATTTAACCCAATCACAGATTCTAGAGTATGTAAACAGTGGTAAATGCATGGATAAGGCAGGCGCCTATGGAATCCAGGAATGTGATTTTGTTGATCATATCGAAGGAAGCTATTCCAATGTAGTCGGTCTTCCTAAAGATGTCATAAAGAGGATGTTAGAGGAATTGTAAGATTCCTTTTTTTTATGTTGTTCAATATTTGATTTTTATTTATAATCCTTATAGGAGGGCTTTATATGAAAAAGACATTACAAAGCATTTTGGCTGCTTCAATGATGTTCCAGTTCTGTTTAGCACCTGCTTTTGCACAAGAAGAAGAACTTCCAGTTGAAGAAGTAGTGGTTGAAGAAGAAGA
>JABUSD010000258.1 GCA_021442845.1 Holdemanella sp. | reverse complement strand
TAATTTCATGATCTTTTCCTTCATGTAATCCCGATACACATACAGTATATGCATGTTTCCCATTGACTACAATGGGAAAGGCACCACCAGCAGGTATTCCTGTTTCATGGATATAATTCATGTCAAATGGTTTATGATTTACTAGATTATCAATACAATAATATGCACTGGAATGATGTGTATATAAGACAGCTTTGCGTTTCATTTCCATAAATTGAACATTTCTTTGGCTTTTTGAATCCATGATATATTGGAATATGACAGATGCATCCCTTTCTCTTATAACCATGATGGATATTTCCCTATCATACTTTTGAATATCGTCTACAATCCTATTTCCAATCTGTAAGGCATCATAGGATGTAAAGGAATCAAACTGTAAGATTTGTTCCTGTTTTAATAAGATATGCAGATCATTTTCATCATAGTTTATATAACCATCTCGTATACAATCCATTATCTCATGTTCACGAATGGATGCTTGAATGGGCATGATATCGGAATTCAATTGATTATTTTCTAATAAGTGTATAAAATGAACAATCTGTCCATAGAAATCATCCACTATAAAAGGCTTATGAATGGATTCCATACCATGTTCTGTTTTGATATCACAATGAGTTGCTCGATGATGGGTATAGACTGTAATCGAACCTTTTGTACCCTTTAATACTGTTTTATTTTCTTTGTTTCGATCAAAAGCTGTTTCAAAATGAACCTTTACCGCTTTTTCATCATGAAGAAAAGCTTCTACATAATCATCCACTCCATCTTTTAACTGTACATAGACTTTATCATTATAAAGTTTTCCAGTTGTATACTCTTCAATCCAGCTTAAAGAATAAATACCACTATCCAATAGAGCACCCCCACAGATAGGATCATGAAAATAGCTATAGGATAGATATTGTTCCGGAATATGAATACATTGCGTTGTATCGATTTCAATTAATTCTCCAATGGTACCAGTATGAACCTTTTCTTTAATGATAGAATAGATAGGTACAAAACGCGCTTTCATGGCTTCCATAAAAAGGACATGGTTCTCATTAGAAACTTTATCAATCTCTTTCATATCTTTACTATTCAACATAGCTGGCTTTTCACATAAGACAGCTTTTCCATGCTGCATGGCTTTGATTGCCCATTCCTTATGCATGGAATGGGGCAAGGATAAATAAATCGCATCAATATTTTCATCCTTTAGTAAATCTTCATGATTTGTATAATATGTATTGACATTGTATTTCTCTTTAAATTCAATAGCCTTTGTTTCATTTCTTGCGGATATGGCATATATATAGGCATTTTCTATATGGTTTACGCTATCGGCAAAACGATGGGCCACTCTTCCTGCTCCTAAAATTCCAAAACGGATCATACTCTACTCCTTCACTTAAAAAAGATGCATAGTGCATCTTATAAATTGGCTTCTGCCTGTAGATAGAACAATAGATGTTCTTTTGTTTCAATATATTCATGAAAGTGATTCTTCCCTTCATAGATCATAGTCCCATTCTTATAGGCACATAGCTTCATAAATGGCATATCATTCCATTCACCTTGTAAAGGATGGGTTGAAAAGAAGATAGAATCATCTCTTTTTAAATAATGAAGAGAATCTTTCATATTGGTATGAACATAGAGGATATCGCCATCAAAGATTACAATATTCACCTTATTCTCTAATGTAATATCATGGATTACCTGTTCAACAATCTGAATTCTTTTACTATCGGATAAATCATGATGGGATTGTCTGTTGATACAATCAATCAGATATAATAGAATTCTTTCACTATCCGTACTTCCTGTCTGTTTAAATGCATATTGTTCGGTATCATAAGGATAGAATAAAGTACCATTATGGGCTAATGTCCATGTTCTACCATATTTATCTTTACAGACAAATGGATGACAGTTATCATAGATCATATTTCCAATCGATGCTCTTCGAATATGAGATATAATTGTCTGTTCTATGATATCTTCCTTTAACTTTTCCTTTAAATAGATACTTTCATCGGCTCTGACAGGTTCTTTTTCAATCGATACAACGCCATTTTCTATCGTTGCCATGCCCCACCCATGAGGCTGCTCACTTGCATGGCTATAGAATTCCTTTAATAAAGGTGTCGCATTGACTTTTTTATTTGCACATAAGGCAAATAATTCACACATTATAAAGCCTCCTTCTGTCGACTTTTTGCTAGCTCCAATCCTTTCTTTACATATCCATTCATATAACGATCTTTAATCA
>JABUSD010000143.1 GCA_021442845.1 Holdemanella sp. | reverse complement strand
CTACTTCAATATAATCTTTTCTTTCAATTAAGGTGATATCATCCTGACTTAGAAATGCCTGTTCAATGCGATAGATATCTTCTGGAAAGGAACAGATGACACGTACACCGGCTACATCAAAGATATTCTGTTCAATATTTTCAATTGTTGGGGTTATTTTTCTTTTATTCATCTTACGGGCAAGACTTTCCGTACTTTTGATTCTTGTCTTAATTGATTCAATGGGATTGGTTTCTCCATCTAAGGATAGTTCTTCATTTAAGACATTAAACTTGGTTTCAACTTCCATAATGGCACATTTATAAAATGTCATTAAACGTTTATATGGTTTTGTATTCTTTTCAATCAGATTTATAAATTCTTCTTTTGTGAAAAACTGATAGGGTATATTCTTTATAGTTTCTTTAATCATAGTTCCTCCAAATTTGTATAGATATAGATAGCTTCTTTTAAATCGTTGGAATGAAAGATTGGATTGGTATCAATAATCTCATAAAGTATATAGTCATCCAATGCATTCATATAGCTAATATAATCATCCTGGGGATAATAGAAGATTAGATACATCTTTCGATTGTTTCGATAATAGCTTTCCAATATATGATGGATTACCGTTCTAAATACTTTCATCGAAAAGGGATTAAAGAAATAGAATATTGTAATATCATCATCAACAATATAATGACAGGCATCCATATGAATAAAAGATACAGTATGCAATGTATTATTCTTCATTGCGATTGAATACAATGCATAATCATATTCAATGCCAATAGCTTTACATTTTGTCTTATAGGATAGATAGATGCTGACTCTTCCCTTGCCACAGCCATAATCCAATACAATCGAATCGCTATGAATAATGTTTTCATCTAAAATACAAGCCAATACTTCATAGGGTGTTGGCTCATAGCGATTATGATTATAATCCGCTACATATTCTTCAATGCCTTCACTTTGAATTCCAAGTATTTTATCCATTAGTTAAATCCTTTAAGTTTTATATAAATGCATAAGACAATCTGTAATATCAATATAATTGTTAAGCCAATTTTAAAATAGGCTTTCTTTGTCTTATGATGAAAGATGACCATACCAGCCATAGCGCCTATCGTTCCTCCTAATAAGGGAAACGATAGTAACAATGTCGCTTCTTTGATTCTTCTTTCATGTTGTATGGCAAGGCGTTTATCCAATCCATACAGAAAGAATGTAATGATATTGATAATAATTAAATATAGAATAAAATACTTCATATTAGTTCCCCTCATAGATGAACATGCCGGTCATCTTATCTGTTTTAAATCGTCTGGCAAAGATATCGCATTTACATAAAAAGGAATAGAAGATATTCAGATTACCATGGCTCATACCTTCATAGTTTCCCTGCCCTTTGGATAGGATGACATCACATGTATATAAAAAAGCTTTTAGTTCATCTGTTAATAATTCAACAACAGTACCTGCAATGGCTTTGCCATTGTCATAGACGGTGCATATTGTATCGAGTCCACAATAGAGGGCATCCTCTCTGGTCGCATCATTGACTACATCTAAACCTCTTACCAAGGCGAAACATACAATATGTGGATAAAGTTTCTGTATCTGTTTAATTAATAATTTATCCAGTACAATTTCTCCACAGTTATCACACAACAACATAAACCGTTTTCCATAGTCTAATTTCTTTTTAAATAAAGCATATGTGTCATTATCCAATGGAATGGTATTTCCCTTTTCTAGTAGATTTAAAAATTCATCTACACTTACATGATCCAAGGCGCTAAAATCAATATAATTTCCAATGCGGCTATAGATGATTGCTGTCTGCAAAGGATCAGGGGATGCTTCTATTTTATCTTCAATCATAGTTTCCATGGATAAGACTAAATCATTGAATTTTTTCTTTTCATTTGTATAAGGATTCTTTAAAGGTGCATATTCACGATAGATGCCATCAAAGATATAGCTTAAATGCGGTGCTGAAAAATCATTTTCTTCCATAATCTTTATACATCGATCTAAGAATTCTTTTTCTTTATCTTTTAATAATTTAGCCCGATCTAATTGATGGTTATATAAACATTGTTCACAGCTTGTATTTACTTTCATTTTGTATCCTCAATATGATATCTTTCATTAAATTCCTATTTTTCTTTTACTCTGTCTTATATATGATAGTCCATGTAAGTAACATCGCAATCAGAATGATGATACGAAATATTGTTGAACTCATATATGTAACCTCTAATGAAACTATTGTAT
>JABUSD010000348.1 GCA_021442845.1 Holdemanella sp. | reverse complement strand
ATCACTTTTTTCAGGATGGTTAGGATGAACGGCATGGGCATTATCACAGCTTACAAGAAATGACTTGGCAATAGCCTGATAATATTCATCCTCTGTTTTTCCTAAGGCATTGTTCAATCTTTTTAATACATCATATAGGAATGTAGACATAGCTCCCTGCTTTGTCTTTGAACCAACCTCTTCACTGTCAAAACAGCAATATACATTGACTGCCTTTTCATTATCCTTGGCAATAAATGCCTTTAAGGATGCAAAAGCACACTGTAAATCATCCAGTTTTCCGGTTGAGATAAACTCATCCTTATATCCCCAGATAACTGGTTTCTGACGGTTTACAAGATATAGATCTTTTCCCAGGATATCTTCTGCATGAACCCCTAATTCATCGGCAATCATCTGATTGAATGCCCCTTTTTGCAATTCACCACAAGAGAATAATGGACATAGATCAATCTGACGATTGTATTTATAACCTTCATTGATTTGACGATTAAAATGGATGGCTACATTTGGAATGATTAAAATATCCTTATCAATATATAATAATCGATTTTCAATTCGATTTTCCTTTTTCACTAGTACACGTCCTGCAACACTTAAAGGACGATCAAACCACGTTGCATCAATGACACCACCATATCCTTCAACATCCAAACGTAGATATTCTTTTGGACTTTCCAGTTCAGGAACGGATTTAATCTTATATGTAGGTGAATCCGCATGGGAAGCTGCCATCTGAAAATGATAATCACTTAATTCACTTCCAACATTAAACGCGATTATAGAAGAATAATTACGTGTTGTAAAATACTTTCCACCTTTTTCAATATGCCATGGTTTTCCTTCTGGCAGATATGTAAACCCTGCATCTTTTAAATAGCTTCCAATTGTATGAATCGTATGAAACATACTTGGACTTTTTTCAATAAAGGTTAGCAACTCTTTTGATACATCTATATAATTCATAAGTATAATCCTTTCGCATATCCTAAAAAAACGTATATATATTATACCCATTTTTAACATAAACACAAATGAATGAATATAAGTCAAAAATCTATATCTGTGTACAGATTAAAGACTATATCATTTATATGTTCATATATTTTGATATAAATTAATATCTATACCCTTTTCTAACAGTCCATTCATGTCATATATGTGCTCAATATACATATATTCTTTATATTATTGTGCTGCATATATAGATATAATCACAAATAACCTACCAGTTAGGTGAGAAATAATAATAATGATTTATTATTAACAAAAGAAGAGGCTCCACGATTGGTAGTGATAGCCTCTTTTCGCATTTAAGAATTTGTTAGATGGAATAAACCAAGTCTATCGTACTGATTGTGAATAAATCGACTGCATTTGTTATAGAGATTTTCCAAAGCGTTCGAAGAAATCTCCTTCCAGTTGGTAATATCGATCAGATTATAGTAGAGTCATTTTTCGCAGTCACTCCAATATCGTAATTCGGAAATCATACAGGTTTTCCATGATTTAGTTTTCGATGAATCCACTTGCAAATCTTCTAACCATTTCGAATATATTATCAATTTAATAACATCATGAAAAACAAGCTTGCAACCCGTATAGAAAGCATCATTTATTCTGTCTTAAGTATGATTGCAGTAATTAAATTAATACTTGCGTTGCTCTATTGCAGATTATAAACATGCAGTAACTATGACTTCAACTCATATATAATATGCGAAATAGTCTGCTCATCACAATCTGCAATAAGAATCGTCGCCAATTGTCCATAACAATCAATCCCAAATTCAACTTGTCCAACCGCATAACAATTTGACACAGATTTAGAAGACAATTTAAGCAATACACAATTAGTATATACTTGCAACTCAAAAATTTCACAGTCATTATGCTGGGGATACGATATTGCTATGCTTCCGTTTTTTTCTACTGTTAGAATAGAATATTCTCGATCAAATATCTCGTAGTTTTTGCAGTTTACAATCTGCATTTTCTTTACAATTCCAGATTCTCTATCTACAGCGAACTCAAGCAGATTTTCTGTCCCATGATAGAAACCTACAAACCGATTATTTCCGATAACAGAATCAAAAACCACGCGCAAAGGGAAATATTCTTCACACTCAATATGAGAAAGCATAGTCTTTTCAATAAAAGTAATATTATTCATGTTTCATCCTCATTTCTCTAATCCAACAAAAAGTGCATGTTTGACAACCGGATACTTCTGTCCAGGTCTAGCTTGTACAATAATGAACTCCCA
>JABUSD010000428.1 GCA_021442845.1 Holdemanella sp. | reverse complement strand
TTGACATTGATAGAACCTACTACAATGTGGATCCTCATTATGTAAGTCTTCTATCAGAAATTTCACCAGAAGTTATGGACGTTACTTTTCAGATATCGGATAAAGCACTTCAATATCTTGGGCTGGATTTGAACAATTCATTTGGACTTGCCTTAGCGGATCATATTCAGTTTGCATTGGATCGTGCTAAAAAAGGTCTAGTAATTCGAAATCCAATGATGAACGAAATTCAGCATATGTATGAAAAAGAGATGAAGCTGGGGAAATGGGCTTTATCGGTTATTGAAGAAAAGTTTCAGATTGCTCTTCCTAGATCGGAAGCAGGAAATTTAGTTGTTCACTTTCTAGATGCAGAACTGTTTAATCAGAAACTGCAGGAAGAAAGAGATATGGAACGCGTCATTGATGATATCACAGCGATTGTGGAAAAGAACATGAATATCATCATTGATCGAGAGGAATTTAATTATTCACGCTTTGTAACGCATTTGAAATATATGTTAAAACGAACAAAGCCTTCACAGGAAGCAAAATCAGATAATGTGAAGATGTATGAAAAAGTTCGTGAAGAATATCCTGGACTTGAGAATGTTATTAAACAGATCAGTTCGTATTTTGATATTCATTTTGGATATGTTCCAAATGATGAAGAATTATTATATTTAATGCTTCATATTAATCGCTTATGTTCGAAAGAACTTTAATTTAGCTAATACAGGAAGAAATGCGCGCTTCTTTCTGTAAAGCATACATACTAATGAAAATGGAGGAGAGAAAGTATGGCAAAGTATACAGATTTCTGTAATGAAATCCTTGCTCATGTTGGTGGAAAAGACAACGTATCTGCTGCTGTCCACTGTATGACAAGATTACGTTTAACTTTAAAAGACAAAGCTCTTGCTGAAGTTGAAAACGTAAAGAACATTAAAGGTGTATTAGGTGCACAATGGTCTGGTGAACAATTCCAGATTATCATTGGACAACACGTATCTGACGTGTATCCAGAATTCTGCTCAATCGCAGGTATCGCTGCAGGTGCTGCAATTGACGAAAACTTAGACAAAGAACCATTCAGCATTAAGAAAGTTCCATCAAAGATTCTTGATGCAATTTCAGGATCAATGGCTCCTGTACTTCCAGTCATGATGGCTTCCGGGTTCTTTAAATTATTCTACTCATTATTAGGATCAGGATTATTAGCTGTATTACCAGATGATCACGCATTCATGGTTACATTAAACCTTGTTGGTACTGCTGGTTTATACTTCTTACCAATCTATGTTGCTTATGGTGCTGCTCAGAAATTCAAAACAAATGTATCTCTAGCATTGATGCTTGCTGGTTTATTACTTGCACCAGACTTCATCGCTATGGTTACTGCTGGTGAACCATTCAAAGTTTACGGTTTATTAAATATGCCATTATTAAGCTATGGACAGTCATTCTTGCCACCATTCCTAGCTGTATGGATTATGTCATATGTTTATGGATTCATTAACAAGATTATGCCACAGTCAATCAAGATCATTGGAGTTCCATTCTGTACAATGTTCATCATGGTTCCAATTCTTTACTGTGTATGTGGTCCTCTAGGAAATGCTGTTGGTACAGTAATCGCTTCTGGAATCACAATCTTACATGGATACTTAGGACCTGTTGTAATCGCATTAATCGCTGCATTCTGGCCATTCTGTGTTGCTACTGGTATGCACATCGCAATTATCCAGATCGCATTAATCAACATCACTACAATCGGATATGACCCATTACTACTTCCTGCAACTAACATTGCTAACTATGCATTAATGGGTATGGCTGTTGCTTACTTAATCCGTGCTAAAGGTGAAGAAAGACAGTTGGCATCTGCAAACTGTATCACATTAATCGTTGGTGGTATCTCAGAACCTACTCTATTCACTATCTTATTACGTAACAAGAAAGCTATGGCTTGCCAGATCATTGGTGGTTTCGTTGGTGGATTAGTCGGTGGATTCTTCAACCTTGGTGTTTATACATTAGGTGCTTCTAACTTCTTAACAGTATTACAGTATGCTGGTGGACCAGATCCAAGCAACTTTACAAAAGCTATCATCGCTTGTGCTATCGCATTCGTTGTTGCATTAGCTGTTGGTATCGTATTAGGATTCGGTGAAGTTAAAGAGGGAGAAGGACTAGGATCTTTCGTACCTAAAAAGAAAAAAGCTTAATTGATAAAGGCTTAAATTTAAGGCAATTCAAGACTTTAAGTCTTGAGTTGCCTCTTTTCGTTTCAAAGTTTTCCTCTATATAGAGGAA
>JABUSD010000237.1 GCA_021442845.1 Holdemanella sp. | reverse complement strand
GAAAGGTCGGTGGTTGTAATGACATTGCAGGAATTTCTGCTGGACAGATATGATAGAGGCTTTTTGAAAAGATTGTCGGAGATAAATGTAGAACATAATATCTACGTAACGGGATTTACCATTACATCTCCAGATCAGGAAAGAATTTATTATGAGAAGCTGGATGACAACTTTTTTATGAAGCAATTAAAGAATTGCAGAGTAGAATCTGCTGCCTTGTTTTACGAGGATGATGGAAAAGAAGTGGTTGAGGATATGGATATTCTACTGACAGGCGATATTGATGAAAAAGCAATTGAAGAATGGATGAAATCCAATCCGTCAAAAGTCACAAAGGTAGAATCCTGATAAAACAGGTTTTCTTATGATTCTTCGAAATGGAATAAATTCCTAGAAGATCAACTTCGTCCAAATCTGGGACGAAGTGACATAGGGTGAGTTGCCACCCTGCTCGAAAGAGTGAAATCGCTGTGGAATATGCCAATATATATACATCGGGCATTAGTACAAGGTGAGCCATCTGTTTAAGGGTTTTGCTAGAGCAAAAATTCAGAGGGTAGCAAAAGTAACTGCCATTGCTTCAGCATTGATTGCAAGTTTTGCTAGAGCAAAAATTCAGAGGGTAGCAAAAGATTTAGAATAATGAGGTTTTCTCTTAATTTGTTTTGCTAGAGCATAAATTCAGATGATAGCAAAGGGATACCATCACAACAGCAACGATAAGTTCGGTATTGCTTAGGCAAGGAAATTAAAAAAAGGAAATATAATCAACTTCGTCCCAGAATGGGACAAAGTTAAATAATAGGGTGAGTTGTCACCTAGCTCGAAAGAGTGAAATCGCTTTGGAACATATCAATATTCCTGAATCGGATATAAGTACATAGTGAACCATCTGCTTGAGGCTTTGTTAAAGCGAAAATTCAGATGGTTGCAAAGGTGTGTACATATAATCGTTAGAGTTGTACTATGAAAACTGTATAGAAAGGGTGGATATGACAAATGACGCCTAGAGAGTATTTAGACTATTTAAAGATGTCAAAAAAAATGAATTTAATAGAAATATCAAGAGAAAGCGGTATACCATATCCTACAATTCTACAAATGTATGTTGGCAAAACAAAAAAGCTGAATACAAAAACCATCAATGCTTTCTCTTTATTTGAAGGAATACCCGAAGAATTCATCGTTTATCAACTGCTAATGGACCGTGATAAAATGTTCTACTGTAGTGAGGAGTCTTTGTGGCATTTAGCACTTAATAATTGGAGATATAATCGTACAGTAAAGGTAAAAGAAGATATTGGTGATAAAACGTTTGATGGATCTTATTGGGATACAAATAATGGTAGGCATTATACTCTAATAGATAGTTGGAAATTCCTTAAGCAAAGATATTGGGAAGAATGCATATCTTATCCTTTCTCCATCGAAAACGAAAAAAAATACAAGTCAAATATAAAAAACGATTGGTTATATAATAAATCAATCCTTCTATATGGGATAAACAAAATATGTGAACTAGGAAAAAAGAACGATATTTATGCTTATGATATTGTTTTTTCAGAAGATGATGATATTGACAACAATAATCATTTATTTGAGGTGTCTTCTAATAACCTCAAATTTAATGTATCATTCCATAAATATTCTGTACCGGCAGAATTGAAATATGAAAATCTGATTTTGTTTCCGGATCTGGAGAGGGAAGTCGGGAACAATAATGATGAAGGTTTGATTGAAAATCAATCATTTCAGGAGGAAGATGTGAATGAAGACGCTGTATGATTATAAATTCGAGTATGCAAGAATGAGGGCATCTGATAGCAAGGATGTAGGCATCGAAGAGGAGATATGGATATATCTGAAATGGACGAAGGATAATGATACGAATCCAGGTACAGGAAGATATGCTCTTCTGATGTCAAAGGAGCAGGAATACAATCCAGATCTGTTTGCTGTCCTATCAAGATCACATGCAAGGGTTGCGGCTGTACTCGGCAGAAGGAGGCGATAAGCATGGAAAAAGAAAACACTCCAATTGACCAGAGAAAAACCATGAAGGAGCTTACAGATAGCCATGCAGTTTTTTAGACTCAATGAGAGACTATAAACGTATGGTTGTGCATAAATCAACGGAAAACGAGCACTTATCGAGCCTATTATTCTTGAGAAAAGAAGGAAACGGGGGCAATCTGCCCCCGTTTTTTTGCTTATTCCGGAATATCAGGTGGGATTTCCCACTTTCGATGAGCAAATTTGCTACCATTTTTTGCAGGAGAAAGGTGCTAGAATGATA
>JABUSD010000069.1 GCA_021442845.1 Holdemanella sp. | reverse complement strand
TGCATTCTCTTTTCTATTTTAATGATATAATCATATCATGAACGTACAGGAAAAAATTGAAAAAATAGAGCGTATTCGTACGCAGAATCACGATTTATTGTTGTTTAGGAAGTGGTTAACAGAAGCCCTTCCATATCATAGTCGCATGCCAAAGATTCAGGTAGCAGGTACAAATGGAAAGGGAAGTACATGCATGTGGCTAAACAAATTAATTGAAAATTGTGGCTATAAGGTAGGGCTGTTTACATCCCCTCATTTAAAAAACCATACGGAAAGAATCAAAGTCAATTCAAAGGAGATCTCTTTAGAAGACTGGGAAAGAATCTATGATATGTTTGAACCTGTTTTCATGGAAAAAGAAATGACGATGTTTGAAATTGATTTATTTATGGCAATGGTCTATTTTACTGAACAGGAAGTGGATATTGCGATTATAGAAGTAGGATTAGGGGGAAGACTGGATGCATCTACAGCTCTAGATTATAATGCGACATTAATTACCAATATCGGATGGGATCATATGGAAATATTAGGTGATTCCATTGAGCAGATTACCTATGAAAAAGCTGGTATCTTTAAACCAAGTGCTTATGCATTGACAACCGAAAAAAATCCTGTTTCACAAAAGGTGATGGAACAGATTGCTAGCTATTTCAAAGTGATGTTAGGCTTTGTCGATATGCCATATACACAGGATGGCGATTTTATTCACTTTACATGGAATGACAATGCATATACATTCAAAGGACCTAAGTATCAGATTGATAATTTAGCACTGGCATTAGAAACTTTATATGTATTAGGATGGCCAATCACAAAAGAAGTTGTGGAAAAGACACTCTGTGATTTTAAATGGCCAGGACGATTTACCAGTCTCCATGAAAATCCCAAGGTACTCATTGAAGGATGTCATAATACATCAGGTATGGATGCCTTAATAGAATCTCTTCCTACATGGAAAGGAAGCATCTATTTCTGTGCTTTATATGATAAGGATATCAAAGGCATGTTAGAAAGATTAGAAACATATAAGTGTCCAATTACAATGGTACCAATCGATTCTTATCGCTGTAAGGATTTAGAACAATATGGATATCCCCTTATTACAATAGATACACTCATTGAAATGGTAAAGAATCCAAGCGAAGATATGTTACTATGTGGTAGTCTTTATTTTGTAGGAGATGTTTTAAAACAATTGAATTATGAGATATAAAGTGGCATTTGTTGTCACTTTTCTTTTCAATTAAAAGGCATATAATAACTATGGTGATTTTTTATGAAGGATGAAAGTAAGATTTATTTATTTGAAGAGATGCCTATATTTAAAGCAGTGGCAACATTAGCAATCCCAACCGTTATAGGCTCTCTTGTCATGGTTTTATATAATTTAGCGGATACATATTTTGTAGGAATGATCAATGATCCCATTGAAACAGCCGCTGTAACATTAGCTGCCCCTGTTCTATTGGCATTTAATGCGGTGAACAATCTATTTGGAGTAGGATGTTCCAGTTTAATGTCCAGATGTTTAGGACTTAAAGATTATAAGATGGTAAAACAGACATCGGTCTTTGGAATCTATGGCTGTATCTTTTCAGCAGGATTATTCAGCCTAGCATGTACATTATTTAGTGGGCCATTACTGGATCTATTAGGTGCTAAAGAAAATACAATTATGGCAACCCAGCAATATATGTTCTGGACTGTCACATGTGGAGCCATTCCTTCTATTTTAAATGTAGTCTTATCCAATATGGTTCGTTCGGAAGGGTCGGCTTTCCATGCATCCATTGGAACTATGGCAGGATGTATCTTAAATATGATACTGGATCCTATCTTTATTCTTCCTTTTGGATTGAATATGAAGGCAGCAGGAGCAGGATGTGCCACATTCATTTCAAACTGCATTGCCTGTCTATATTTCTTTATCGTCATTTATCGAAATAGAAAGACAACCTATGTATGTGTCAATCCATCTATGTTCACATTCAATCCAAAGATTATCAAAGAGGTATGTAAGGTGGGTGTACCAGCTATGGTACAGAATTTATTGAATGTAACGGGAATGACAATCTTAAATAACTTTACAGCGGTATATGGAGCTGAAGCTGTCAGTGCTATGGGAATAACGCATAAGATTAATATGATTCCAATGTATATTACGATGGGTACAGGACAGGGAATTATGCCATTGATTGGATATAACTATGCTGCCAAGAATGCCAAACGAATGAAAGATGCGATTCTATTTACCGCTAAATTTAGTATTGGATTTATTCTGGTTGTAATCTCCCA
>JABUSD010000377.1 GCA_021442845.1 Holdemanella sp. | reverse complement strand
AGTTCGCTGTCCTGAACTTTGCTGGAAAGAGCAGATTTCAGAGCCAGACGGCGAACTTTCTTGTTGATTTTGTAAGAGTAGTCTCTTGGGTTTGGACCGAATACGATTCCTCCGCCGCGGTACTGTGCGGCACGGATGGAACCCTGACGGGCACGGCCTGTACCTTTCTGACGGTAAGGCTTGCGTCCGCCTCCGGACACGTCAGAACGTCTTTTAACAGCGGCAGTGCCCTGACGCTTGCTTGCGTTCTGCATTTTTACTGCTTCGTAAATAGCATCTTTATGAGGTTCAATGCCGAAGATGGAGTCGTTCAGATCGTACTGACCAACTACTTCACCTTTCTGGTTAATCACGTCGATGACAGCCATTATTCACCAGCCTCCTTGCTGTAATCTACTAAAGTAACAGGTGCTTTGTTTCCTTTAGAAGTTTTTGCAGTACGAACCATTACTAGACCTTTCTTTGGTCCAGGAACATTTCCTTTGATTAACATGTAGTTATTTTCCTTGTCAACCTTGATCACTGTTAGGTTAGGGTTTGTAGTTCTATAACCACCTTCCTGACCAGCCATGATAGTTCCCTTCATGATACGTCCCTGACGTGATGTAATACCGTTTGTAGCTAATGAACCGATGTGACGGATGTTCTTAGATCCACCGTGTGTCTTTGGTCCCTGGTGCGCATTGTTACGAACGATTGTACCGTTATAACCTTTACCCTTTGAAGTACCGATAACATCAACTGTTTCTCCAGCTTCGAACATTGTAACGTCAACTAGATCGCCAACGTTAACATCGATTTCAAAGTCACGAACTTCTCTAGCAAATTTCTTTGGGCTTGTGTTAGCTTTTGCGCAGTGCCCGATGTTAGCTTTAGTAGTACGTTTTTCTTTTACTTCTTCAAATCCTAATTGAACTGCGTTATATCCATCAGTTTCAACAGTTTTCTTTTGAAGAATAACGTTTGGTGTTGCTTCAACAACTGTTACTGGAATTAAAACTCCGTCTTCAGTGAAAACTTGAGTCATTCCCAATTTTCTTCCTAATAATCCTTTCATTCTAGACACCTCCATTAAAGTTTAATTTCGATGTCTACACCGCTAGGAAGTTCTAATCTCTGCAATGCATCGATTGTTTCCTTAGTTGGTGCCACAATCTCAATCAAACGTTTGTGTGTACGCATTTCGAATTGTTCACGTGAATCTTTGTATTTGTGAACAGCTCTCAAAATTGTAACAACTTGCTTTTCAGTTGGTAGTGGTACTGGACCAACAACCTTTTTTGCTCCGTGTTTTGTCGCAGCTTCGACAATTTTCTTAGCACTATCATCTAAGATTCTGTGCTCATACGCTTTTAAGCGAATTCTCATAGTGTTTTTTGCCATGGTTTACTCCTTTCGTTTATTCTTGATAAACCTGCTCCATACGAATTACCTGACGCCACCCATGACAACGTTTATCAGTGGGTCAGCAACCTCGCACTTCTCCGCAGTGCGGATATATTCTATCAAATAAAAAAAAGGGATTCAACCCTTTTTTCATGTTTTTTCACTTATTTTAAGCACCATTTTTACATGGGGTATCCCATCCTCTAAAAACACCTTAGATATCGTATAAAAGCCGAATTTTTCATAGAATGGAATGGCATATTCCTGGGCTTCAATATAGATTGAATCATAGCCTGATTCCCTACATTTATTAATGGCTTCCATGACGATTATCTTTCCATAACCTCTAGCTCGATACTTGGTACAGAGTCTTCCCAACTGCATTGTATGTGCATTTCTTTCAAACAAACGGGCACATGCAACTACGCCATGATCCTCTATATATAAATGTATAGAATCTTTATCTATACCATCCATATCCTGATATAGACATGTCTGCTCTAATACGAATACTTCGCTTCGCAAGCGTAGTATTTCATATAATTCATCTACATTTAACGCATTAAATGGTTTTATTACACATTTCATACTTATTCAAATTCAATCTGGTCCGCTTCTTCAATGACAATATTGGTACCATAGAATGCTTCAAGAAGCTGTATCGCATAACCGGTATCTTTGACACCTGCTGTTTCATAGCTTGAATGCATAGCCAATTGTGGAAGTCCCATATCTACAGAATGAACAGATACCTGTGTATTGGATAGATTACCTAATGTAGATCCACCTGTAATATCAGAACGATTGGCAAATACCTGAACTGGTACATTTGCCTTTTGGGCTAAGCCTGCAAATACAGCACGGCTGAACGCATCGGTTGTATATTTTGGATTGGCACTTTCCTTAATGACAGGTCCATGATTCATATA
>JABUSD010000253.1 GCA_021442845.1 Holdemanella sp. | reverse complement strand
GAGGAAATATTTTTGAATGCATTGAAGCATCTTATCAATACATTTCTAGAACCATAAATTGGAAAGCTGAAATTATAGGTATGGATAGAGTGGAAACACCAGAAATACCTATTGAAGCCATAAGAGAAATAGTAGTAAATAGTTTTGCGCATATGAGAGTAAACAATAGTTCCTTCAGTGAAATATATATAACACCTACACGCGTTCATATATACAATCCTGGATTTCTTGTAAAAGGGAAATCCCCTCTAGATTTTGCCAACGGTACAAATGGACCCATCGCGCGAAATCCTCTAATTAATACAGTTCTTTATCTAAATAAAACAATTGAATCCTTTGGCACAGGATTTGGACGTGTATTTAGTTTATGTGAAAAGAACCATATAGAAACAAAGTACGGAAACAATGCTTTTGGATTTGTATTTGAATTCATTAGAAAACAAATCAATGTGACAAGCGAACCAATGAACGATACTATAGATGTAACTATTGACTTGAACGAAACAGAAATCGCTGTATTTGACACAATCAGAAAGCACGATAAGGTCAACCGGTCCGAAATATCAAAAATAATTGGAAAATCGGATATAACAACGCAAAGAGCAATTAATAAATTAGTAGAAAAAAAGCTTATACAACGCATTGGTTCAAATAGAACTGGATACTGGAAAGTTATTGATAAGCATAAATATATAGAATAGTTTATTATTATTCAAAATCAGAAGCCTGATGATGTCATCAGGTTTTTTATTCGATTTTGACATAAATAGTAGCTGTTCAAGTTCCAGGATATAGGTATTGAAAGAAATAAGCGTAATGAATAATCCAAAATGCCAGTCACACGGTAAGATAATGCGTATGATAATATACAAGAAAAGAAGTAACATCAAATGGGATATCAACCACCGTATACAATAACTGACAATATTCTAGGTCTTTTTCAGAGAAACTTGGTCGAATATCCAAAAGACGAAATATGGACTCAAAACTCCACTTTCGTCCTAGCAAAAAATTCAGTCTATCCATTCATCCCTTCGAATCGAAGCAAATTCACTGTCCATTGATGATGCAATCACCGCATCTTTGTAGCCCCTCCTGCATGGCTTTGTTTCTATGACATTGCCTGATAAGCCAAGAAGTAAAAGACAGCGTTATGTGAAGATATTATAAAAGAGGAGCTATTCAATAGTTCCTCTTTCTATCATATCCACTAATGTTTCAATCATACATCCTGTACCTGTTCCACCATAAAGGGCAACACCAGCAATATCCAAATGAATCCATGGCAAATTCTTTTCAATGAATTCTTCTAAGAAAGCGGCTGCCACACTGCATCCTGCCTGTTTACCTGGTTTAATGACACAGTTGATTAAATCAGCAATCAAAGAACATTTTAATGCCTTGTGATGTCTTTGATCCAATGGCATGCGCCAGACTGGTTCATGATGATTGTTGGCACTTTCTTCCAATTGAGAATAGAAATCTGTATTGTTTGTAAAGACTGCTGTATAGTAGCTTCCAAGTGCATTGGCACTGGATCCGGTTAATGTTGCCATATCAATTAGACACGATACATCTTCTTTCTGTGCATATGTCATTGTATCTGCCAATAATAATCGTCCTTCAGCATCGGTATTGGTTACTTCAACTGTCAATCCTTTTAAAGATGTAAGAATATCACCTTCGACATATCCTTCTGGTCCAATCTTATTTTCCGTTGTTCCAATGACTGCCTTTACATTGACATTCAGTTTTAATCTGGCACAGGCTTCAACGATGGCTAGCATATTGGCAGCGCCGCACATATCATATTTCATACCACTCATCGAAGCTGTCTTGATATTGTATCCCCCGGCATCATAGGTAATCCCCTTACCTACTAGTGCCATATATGGCGCATTTCCATTTCCATTGTATTTGACAGTAATCAGATGCGCTTCTCTTGAAGAGCCTTGATTCACAGCTACTAGACATCCAGCACCCATTTCTTTTAGCTGCTTCTTATTTAAGACTTCAACTTCCATTCCATATGTTTTTCCTAAACGAATCGCTTCGCTTGCCATATATTCAGGTGTCATCACATTGCTTGGCATATCCGACCATCGTTTTGCCTGATTAACAGCTTGTCCTACTACCATTCCTTTATAAACAAGATCTTCACAATCTGAATATGTAAATGTTACATCCAAATCCTTCTTATAGGTATATCTTCCTACTTCTAAACCTAATGCAGCCACATAGGCAATCTTTTCATTAACAACAACATATAAATTTTCTTTATATTCCCTGGATACTTTTTCAAAAGCTTCTCTTAGATTATCCA
>JABUSD010000050.1 GCA_021442845.1 Holdemanella sp. | reverse complement strand
ATGTAAAATATATTTGTGTTTTAAATAACAAATGAAAATTTTTCATAATTGGAGGGGATTTTATGACGGTTATATTATGTGCCATTATGCTGGTTATCTTCTTTTCGGTGATGATCTATGTTGGCTTTTATTCTAGGAAACATGCAACCGATGTAAATGGATTTGTGTTAGGAGGAAGAGGGGTAGGGCCTTGGCTAACTGCCTTTGCGTTTGGAACGTCTTACTTTTCAGCTGTCATCTTTGTGGGGTATGCAGGACAATTTGGATGGAATTTTGGATTGGCATCAACATGGGCTGGATTAGGGAACGCCTTTATCGGTTCTTTGTTAGCTTGGAATGTATTAGGAAGACGAACTCGTATTATGACACAGCATCTGGATGCTAAGACAATGCCGGATTTCTTTGGAAAGCGTTTTGATTCTGATTCTTTGAAGATAGTCGCATCAATCATTGTATTTATCTTTTTGATTCCTTATACAGCTTCTTTATACAATGGGTTATCGAGTTTGTTTGGTCTTGTGTTTGATATCCCATACTGGATTGTGATTTCAGTTATGGCGATTTTAACAGGGCTCTATGTCATCTTTGGTGGATATATGGCAACAGCCATTAATGATTTCATCCAGGGGATTATCATGCTGTTTGGAATTGTAGCTGTTATCGGTGCTGTATTAATCGATAATGGTGGCTTAACGCAGGCAACGCTATCACTGGCTTCGATTACAGGGGATGCTGGATGGCAAGGAGCGTATACATCGTTTTTTGGACCGGATCCATTGGCTTTATTGTTTGTGGTAATCCTGACATCTTTAGGTACATGGGGACTTCCACAGATGGTTGGTAAATTCTATGCGATTAAATCAGAAAAGGACATTCATAAAGGAACCGTCATTTCAACAGTCTTTGCGATTGTTGTAGCTGGTGGATGTTACTTCTTAGGTGGATTTGGCCGTTTATATGCAGACCAGATTGTGTACAATCCGACAACAGGAAAACCTTTGTTTGATTCGATTGTGCCATCGATGCTGGCAACGCTTCCTTCTATTATTGTTGCGGTTGTTATTGTGCTTGTCTTATCGGCATCTATGTCTACCTTATCTTCACTGGTATTGACATCGAGTTCTACCTTTACATTGGATGTCATTAAACCGTTAAAAAAGCAGGAAATGTCAGAAAAAAAGACAGTAAATATATTGCGTATATTCATTGTTTTCTTTGTTGCGATATCAGCGGTAATTGCCATTTTAAAGGATTCGCATCCGGAAATGACATTCATTGCCCAGATGATGGGTGTATCGTGGGGTGCTTTGGCAGGTGCTTTTTTGGCACCGTTCCTATATGGTTTGTATTGGAAAGGTGTCACAAAAGCGGCTACATCGGTATGTTTTGTCTGGGGGTGTTCGATTGCGATTTTCCAGATGTTCATCTCGTTAGGTGGTGTTGATGTATCTGGATGGGGACCGGTTCTTGGATATATCTTTAAATCATCGATAAACTCAGGGGTGATTGCGATGGTAGGCGGATTAATCCTTGTTCCGATTATCAGCTTCTTCACAAAAAAACAGAGCGATGCAAAGCTGAATGAAATCTTTGCCTGCTATGATAAGAAGACAGAGACAACGATTAAAGAACATTTGAACGATTAACAAAAAGGCGAATTCAAGTTCGCCTTTATTTTGCGTTAGGATCGTATTCTAATATGTCACCGGGCTGGCAGTTCAAGGCTTCGCAGATGGCTTCTAGAGTAGAAAAACGGACAGCGCTGATTTTTCCGGTTTTCATTTTGGATAGATTGACGTTGGATACACCGACAATCTCTGATAATTCATTTCGACTCTTTCCAGAAGGGAAGAGGAAGCTAGAGCGCTTAGATAATCTTTGTATCCATAGGTTAGAAAAGCGTTGGATACCACATCACAGATTTGGACGATTATTCCTTCGATAATTACAATCCATCCTGATTTTCGAATCTGTTTAGGACCTTCCTTATCAAATGGTAAACCTTCTTTCATTGGTATGAGAACCAAACATGTTGTCTTTGCGTCAAACCAGATGATCAGACCTGTAATCGCAATTGTCAACAAAGAAGCGATGATGCCAAACTGTAAATCAGCAAGGGTTGGCGCATATTCCTTTTTAAACACAATGGATAGAAGATCCAGGTTAATTATGTTGATTGGAAAGTTAATAACGTTTTAAAAGGAATACAATCACAATGAGAAATAAACTAGTGCCGGCTACTATTAAAGATAGAACTTTAATAAGGCTGCTGAATTTGTAAAATGAGGTTGCCGTTTTTACTAATTTTTGATTATTCATATATA
>JABUSD010000012.1 GCA_021442845.1 Holdemanella sp. | reverse complement strand
CCTTGTACAGGAATCTCACAACATGCCTTGCCAGGAAAAGGAATCCCACTATCTACTTTCTTTCCACCAGGAATTGTTGTCTTACCCGTTGGTTCTAATACATCCCATCCTGCTTCATTTAAATACAGATCAATGTATACTTTTCTAGTCTCTGCCTCACTCATTGATGATGATCTACTAATTAAAGCAGATGAACCCCCCTTATGAATTGTCGAAAGAGATGGAACCATCTTTGATAAACTTGATTCTGCTTTTCCTAATTCTACTTTTTCAGAACCAAGTTTTTGATTCATAAACTGAATTAAAAACGAAATATTATCACAAGCTACTTTTGCCTGTGTTCTTTTAATATATTTATCATGATGAGCGTTCATACCTACAATACGAACAAAATGTAATTCATCGATAATCACATCACTATTAAAGAAGTTTTGAACAATTTCATTATTAATAAGCTCTAATAATGTTGCTGAAGAAGGTTTTCTTACATTTTCAAATTCAAAAATAAGATCAATAGCTTTTTCAAGAACTTGCCTACAGATTAATGCAACATCTCTAGGTGTTTTATCCTCTGTTAATTCAAACATTAAAGAAAGCTTTTCTATTCTATTTGTATAATCAGCCATTCTACTCACCTTCTACCTAAATCTTATCACTGTTTATGACACTTACTATGTCACATATATCACATTTAAAATATTCACAAATCTTACATATCACTTCCATGGATACATATTCATCTTTGCCAAGTTTAGCTAATGTATTCTGTCCAATACCAGTAGCTAACCTTAAATCTGTTTTACTCATATTATTCTTATCCATTAATTCAAATAACTTCTTATATGAAACACCCATATTATCTACGTCTCCTCATATAAACTCTATTGTTCTTATTATAACATCTTTGTATATCGAAAGATAAGCATTATGGTACTTATTTATTAAAAGTGTAAACAATAATGATTTACGAAAAAATAAACTGTCAGTATGCAAAAAAAATGGATATCTTTCACAAGATATCCACAATCATAATATACTATTATATTTTAAACTTATTCCGATACTCATTGGGTGTCATATTGTATTTCTTTCGAAATGCCTGATAGAAATATGTTAAATTAGAAAATCCACAATGAAGTCCAATATCATCAATATTCTCTTTTGTTTCCCTTAACATCATACATGCATTGGATAACTGAAAATCCTTTTTTATTGTTGAAAAGCTTACTCCTGTTGATTTCTTAAACAAATCACTAAAATAATAATAATTATAATTATTCTCTTCTGCTATTTCTCTTAAATTACAAGTCTTTGGATCTTTTTGAAGCTTCTGAAGAACTAACATAATCAAACGATCTTCTTTTACTAAGGATTTGTTTGGCATTTCACTATTACATGCAGCAGATACTAGATGCAGTAATAATAGATGAACATACTCTCTGATTAGAATAGATGATTTTTCATTTCTAATACCAAAATATGTATACAACAGCATTTGGGCCGTCATAGATACCAGTTCACTTTCATCATTTTCTCTATATATAAAGAAATGATTCTTCTTTCTTGCTTTATTCATAGATTCCGCAAAGAAATTGAATATGATATTTTCTCCATTATCATCACTTTTATTAATGATATCTTCAAAATATCGATCCTTTAAGGCAATCGAAACAATAATATCATCACTGCTTTTAAATGAAGTAGAGTGAATAACATCAGGTTCAAGGATTAACATATCGCCCTGGTTTAAAGTGTATGTTTTACCTTCAATACAGAAATCACAGGAACCACTGTATATATAGTTTATTTCAGGATAAATAAAACGATGAGCAGGAACGGATGTATACCTGGATTCCTTAAAAATAAACACACCATTCTCCATCATATCAACGGCTAAATCAAATAAATAGATTTTCTCACCGTTTATGATTTCATAATTAATGCTATTGTATTTTTTGCTTAAGCTACCTGGGTTTTCCTGATGCCAAATTTCATTTTTTGTTTCTAATCGTAAGAAATAATCCAACTCTGGGAAATAATGTTTTATCATATTTTTAAGTATAGTCTCGCTAAATTTTAGTGTCAAATTTGACTAATCTAAATCGTCTCCATTTGATTCAATGCATTTTTTATACCAATAGAAGCTATCCTTCTTATATCGCTTGTTTGTCCCATTACCACAGTTATCTCTATCCACATAGATTACACCATATCGCTTATCCATAGTCAGTGGTCCACAGGCAACAACATCAATGATTCCCCATGCTGTATATCCAATTACTTCAACCCCATCTATAACAGCTTCTTTCATCGCAGCGATATGTGATCTTAAATAATCAATACGATA
>JABUSD010000025.1 GCA_021442845.1 Holdemanella sp. | reverse complement strand
AATACCATTTGAAAATAGAAATCTTCCTAAACGTCCATTTCCATCATAAAAAGGATGAATAGACTCTAGAATAAAATGACACAAAATCATTTTTTCATATACATTAAGGCATGAATTATATAGTTCAATAAACGCATCCATAGCTTCCATTATCATTCCTTCCCCTTTTAAGCCGCTATGAATAACTTTTAATCCATCTGTTATAAATACATCCGATTTTCGATAATAAAGTCCATCCGGTTGATCTTTCTTATCCAGAACACCCTTCATGATAAAGTCATATATTCTGCACACATCATTATGACTATGAATTTCTATTCCACCTGATTTTATTAACAATTCATACGTATTAACAATGGAAGTAATCGTATCGTTTTTCTTTCTATTTAACTGATTCATACAATAAAAAATATCGTGACGCGTCGATTGGATACTTTCAATGCCATTTGTAGATACAATGTCATCAATCATAAATCCCTGGAGAAGCTGCCTTTTTCCAAATTCAGAAAAAGACTGAACTAAAAAATCGAATTCATACTGTAGGCTATTTAATTCCAGCATTTTTTTATTTGTAGTCTGGTTTGGAGAATAGAAATATTCCTTTTGAAGGAAAAACATAGTATCTGGTGTATTTTTTATATGAGAAAGATATTCTTTAAATTCATTCTCTTCCAATTTATAAAACTTAGATTTTATACTCATTTTGCACCTCTATATCCATTTTATCATTTTCAAGTGCAATTTTATATAATTTTTGCACCTGTAATCAAGATAATTCCCACAAGGCTATGGCAGAGGCAGAAGATACATTTAATGAATCTACATTGTTGTACATAGGAATCTTTACCACATAATCACAATCATCAATGGTATGATCTTTTAAGCCATATCCTTCACAACCGAGGACTATAGCTAATTTTTCTTCTTTCTTCAATGATGGATCATCAATATCAATCGTATTCTTTCTTAATGCCATTCCTACTGTTTTAAATCCATATTGTTTGACTGTATGAATATCTTCAATGAAACCGTACTTTATATTGAATACATTTCCCATGGATACACGTATGCTTCTTCTATATAGAGGATCAGCACTATCCTCTGTTAATAGTACACAGTCAAATCCAAATGCAGCTGCATTGCGAAAGATGGATCCCACATTCATCGAATTGGTCACGTTTTCTAAGATGACAATGCGTTTTGCTGCTTTTATCAAGTCATTGACAGACTGAATTTCCTTTCTTTTAAAACAGCATAGAAATCCACATGTAAGGTTGTATCCTGTCAATTGACTCAATACTTCTTTTGTACCGTAATAGATATCAATATCTCCTATGCAATCGAATATTTCTTTTCCATCATCACTTTCTATTTCCTTATCCTCTATCAATAAAGATACTGGTTCATATCCATTCTGAATAGCTCTTACTATGACATTCTTACTTTCGGCAATAAATAAATTTCTAGAAAACAACTGGGATTCTGTAAGACTTGTATAAACTTTTAATGCTTCAATATCTAAATTATCTATTTTTATCATAGTCATATTGTATATGAAATATTATTATATTTATAGTGAGGAAATAGTATGAAACTTTATGATATATCGCAAGAGGTGTTTTCCTGTGAAATCTTTCCTGGAGATCCTTTCCCTGAGAAAAAAGAACTGGAAAGAATCAAAAATGGATCTCTATATAATCTAAGTGCTTTTTCTATGTGTGCCCACAATGGTACCCATGTTGATGCTCCTTTTCATTTTATCCATAATGGAAAGACCATTGATGAAATTCCTTTGGATTACTTTATAGGCTATTGCACAGTGATAGAACACAATGGCATTCTTAGCGAAGAAGATGCTTTAGGCATTATTGAAAATATCTTAGATCGGCGACTTCTATTTAAAGGAACGACTTGCATTTCTAAAGAAGCAGCGCTTATATTCGCTAATAGTTCTATCCTTCTTATTGGTAATGAATCCCAGACAATTGGAAATCTAAGTGAAACAATGGAAATTCATCAATGCCTTTTATCAAAAGATATCGTTTTATTAGAAGGCATCCGTTTATCCCATGTTCCAGCAGGAAGATATCTATTGAATGCTGCCCCATTAAACCTTGCTGGTTTTGATGGTTCTCCTTGTAGAGCTGTTCTTATTGATATAAATTAACTTTTTTATTAGTCTAAATGAGTGTAAAATTGTTTTAGGTGAATTTTATGAAAAACAATAAAATAAGAACGGGAATTATCGTTTTAATTCTTTTAATCAATACAATTACTTTTACAAAATTAAATGCACCAGGGCCAGAGGTTTAGCTCAATGGCATAAGTGCCTGCTTGGCAAGTGCAA
>JABUSD010000394.1 GCA_021442845.1 Holdemanella sp. | reverse complement strand
CAGCGATATCCTTAATATCGTCAGGAAATCCTCCTTTTGGTGCATATGCGTTAAATCCAATTCCCATGATGACATAGTCGATTGTGATTAATTCCATATTGATGGAAGCTTCGGTAAGAATGCCACATATTTTCTTTCCATTTAGAAAGACATCATTAATCCATTTGATCTGTGGATTATTCCCAGATACTTTTTCAATCGCTTCACAGGCACTGATGGCAGCCATGGATGTGATATTGGTTGCTTCCATAGGGCTCATGTTCTGTGGCTTTAATAGTATAGACAAATACACACCTGTATCTTCAGGGGAGAAGAATGTATGTCCCGTTCTTCCTTTTCCTTTTGTCTGCATACCAGCAACTAGGACAAGCCCTTCTTTTTCACCATGGGCTGCCCTTTGGGCAAGAAGGGTGTTTGTTGATGTTACGACATCCTCTACTTCCACTCTACAACCTATATCAAGATATTTATGGATTCCTTCTAATGTTAGCTTATCAAAATCCTGTTCAATCTTATATCCCTTATTGGAAACAGCTTCAATGTGGTATCCATCTTTCTGTAATGATTTAATGGCTTTCCATACAGAAGCTCTTGAAACATCTAACATGCCGGCAATATGTTCACCAGATAAATAATCATTGGATGATTCTAATAAATCTAAAACTTTATTCTTTGTACTCATGTATGTAGTATATCATAAAAAAAGCTTTGGATAACCCAAAGCTTAAATTGCCCATGTACCATCTTTCATAATCACAATTTCTTTATCGTCCTTTGTGGTACCGATAATTATAGTATCTTCTGTACCCCACATGATATCACAGTGCACAGAGGAAGAATTGATACCTCTTCTTTTAACATCTTCTACACTTAATGTATTGTAGTCAGGCAATACATTGGAGAATCCTTTTCCAATCGCAATATGGCAGGCGGCATTTTCATCAAATAAAGTATGATACAAAAGATGACCGAGCTTACGGATAGGGGAATCCTTATCCACAATCGCAATTTCACCCAACATGCACGAACCCTCATCCATATAGACAAGATTCTTTAAGAACTGTTCGCCTTCACTTGCGTTTACTTCTACAACTTTACCATCCTTGAAAGTTAATTCAATGCCATCGATATATTGGCTATTGTAGATTAATGGACAGGAAGCGACAAGTTTTCCTTCTGCTTTACCAGCCATTGGAGATGTATATAATTCTTCCGATGGAAGATTTGCTGCATAGTTCATATCACGATAAGCAGCTGCATGGAACAATCCGCCTGGAATCAGTTCTACATATAAATCGGTACCCAATCCACTTATAAGATGTAAGGATTTAAACTGATATGCATTCAATAGATCCATATGATTCCATCGATCTTTCCATTTCTTATCCCATTTCTCTATGGATGTACCATCGCCATTGATCATAACAGTAGAAAGGATATCTTTCCATAAATGTTCAAGATTGTTCTTTTCATCTGGAAATACCTGATCTGCCCATTCCTGTGTAGGAATACCAGCAGCAGTCCATTTGTGCTTATCCATCATAGCTGTTCGATATTTTCCAATATACGGTAAGCGGTTAGACTCTACAATGTTTCTGTTTTTAATCATATCCTCTGTATATTGAATTGGGTTGGATGAAACAAGATTGATAACACAAGGAAGCTGTTCTACCTGTTGTTCCCATTTTTCAATTTCCCATTGCTTCATCATCAATTCTTCTGGATTGGCATATGTATAATGAAGGGCATCCATTTCAGGATCATGATAATCAATTGTTACAACGCTGGCTCCATTCTCATAACATTTCTTTGCGACTAATTTTGCCATATCGGCTATCTGCAAATCCGCTTTAATAATAACTCTTTCCCCTTTATTCAAACGTATACCACCTTGAACAAGAAGGGTCGCATATTCTTCTTTACATATATCTAAATTCATAGCTTTTTCCTTTCAAAACAATATATATATTAAAATATTTTGTGTATATTCTCAAGAGAGTATAATGAATGCTAGAGGGAAATATGGAAAAACAAATGAAGAAATGCCGGGTAGGAGTTTTTCTATTAAGTGCATATATACTATTGACAATATTTTTGATCAGTAACATTGTATTCTTTTTTGTACAAGGAAATCTGATTATTCATTTAAGCTGGAAACAATGGATTTTTCTTTTCATTTTTCGTATTCTTTCTTTATTGATAGGAATGGTTATTGTCTACTTTAATTCAAAACAGCTTACAATCCTATATAAATTATCGGGTATATTATTAGGTTTTATTCCTATATTAAATATAAAAATATTGATTCGAATTATAAAAATTGTGTATAAAGAAGCAATATTTGAATTGGAA
>JABUSD010000022.1 GCA_021442845.1 Holdemanella sp. | reverse complement strand
AAGGATGCATCAGAACAATACAAGGAAACCAACAAGGATGTCCTGAAATCTGAAAAGGCAAATGAAAGACTTAAGGATGCCATGGCAAAGCTTGGTGAAATCGGTGAACCTGCGGTGACTGCCATCAAGGATGCAATTGCAGACCTTGCTGACAAGATTGCACCAAAGGTTGAAGATGCAGTTGAAAAGCTAAAAGACATCACAAAATGGATGTCAGAAAACAAAGAAAAGGTCAAATTGTGGGCAGGTGTTGTTGGCATTGCCACACTGACCCTAGCAGGCTTTGTGCTTGTGCTTGAATGGTCAACTTTAATGTCCAAGGCATCAAAGGGTCTACAAGCTTTTAACAAGGCATTTAAGGCACTTAACACAACAATGAAGGCAAATGTCATTGGATTGATTGTAGTGGCAATTGTTGGTCTTGTAGCGATGTTTATATACCTTTGGAACAACTGTGATGGATTCAGGGAATTTTGGATTGGTCTTTGGAAGAAGATTGTTAGCATTGCAAAATCAGCATGGAAAGCAATCACAGATAAATGGGATGGAATCAAAGATTTCTTTGGCAATCTTATCAAAGGTATCAGCAAAAAATTCAAAGACATGAAGAAAACTGTGTCTGATATTTTTGATGGCATCTATAAGGCAATCAAAAAGAAGATTGAACAGGCAAAAGATGTTGTTGGAAAGGTCATTGACAAGATAAAAGGATTCTTCAAATTCAAGTGGTCTTTGCCAAAGCTTAAGTTGCCAAGCTTTAAATTTGAAGGCAAGTTTGACCTGAAAAAACTGTCTGTTCCGAAGCTTAAAATCAAATGGAATGCTGAAGGTGGAATCTTAAACGATGCCACTATTTTTGGCATGCAAAATGGAACACTGCTTGGTGGTGGCGAAGCAGGAAAGGAAGCCATAGTTCCTTTGGAAAGAAATACTGAATGGATTGACATGATTGCTGACAGGCTTCATAAACCTGATGACAATAGTGAACTGATTTCAAGGATGAATGTCATCATTGAATTACTTGAAAAGCAACTTGGAATCAGCATGGATGTATATCTTGATTCAGGCACATTGGTTGGCGAAATAGCACCAATGATGGACAGGGAACTTGGCAGGTTATCAAACAAAAAGGTACGAATGAATTTATAGATTCAAAAGAAAGGGGTAAAACCCTATGGAACTATTTGAACTTATCGGAAAGATAATTATAGATGGTGTTGACAAGGCAGGAAGTGACCTTGAAGGTGTTTCAAAGAAAGCATTTGAAGTTGGAAGTAGCTTATCAAAGGCAGGTGAAAACATCACTAAAACAGGCGAAAAACTAATGCCTGTTACACTTGCTATAAGTGGTCTTGGAACTGCCATTGTTAAGGTATCATCTGATTTTGAAGCAGGCATGTCAGAAGTGTCTGCGATAAGTGGTGCAACAGGTGATGAACTTGAAGCACTTCGCCAAAAAGCAATGGAAATGGGCGCAAAAACGAAGTTTTCAGCAAGTGAAGCTTCAGATGGCTTAAAGTACATGGCGATGGCAGGATGGAAAACTACTGAAATGCTTGATGGTCTTGAAGGTATTATGAACCTTGCATCAGCATCAGGTGAAGATTTGGGAACAACATCTGACATTGTAACAGATGCACTTACTGCCTTTGGATTATCTGCGAAGGATTCCACACACTTTGCTGATATTCTTGCAACTGCATCATCAAATGCAAACACCAATGTTTCTTTGATGGGTGAAACCTTCAAGTATGTTGCACCTGTTGCAGGCGCATTGGGATACAGTGCAGAAGATGTTGCGCATTCAATCGGATTGATGGCAAATGCAGGTATTAAAGGAAGCCAAGCAGGAACTACACTGCGAAGCATGTTTTCAAGATTGTCTGCGCCACCAAAGGAATGTGCGGAAGCGATGGACAAGTTGAACATATCCATAACAAATCAGGATGGTTCAATGAAAACCCTTGAACAGGTGATGGGCGATTTAAGAAGTGCATTCAATGGTCTTGGTGAAGCTGAATCTGCTGAATTGGCAAAGAACCTTGCAGGACAAGAAGCTATGTCAGGATTGCTTGCTATAGTAAATGCAAGTGAATCTGATTACAACAAATTATCAACTGCAATTGATAATTGTGATGGTTCTGCTGAAAATATGGCTAATACAATGAATGACAACCTTCAAGGTCAGCTTGTATTACTTAAATCACAACTTGAAGGTGTGGCAATTCAACTTGGTGAAGTAATTGTTCCAATTGTTAAAAAAGTGGTTGATAAGATTAGTGAATGGGTGACTGCATTTTCTAACTTAGATGCTGAACAACAAAAAACTATTCTTATTATTGCAGGTGTTGTGGCATC
>JABUSD010000282.1 GCA_021442845.1 Holdemanella sp. | reverse complement strand
CCTTCAATATCGGATACAATGACACGTTCTTCACGAAGGATGGCATTCACCAGCGAACTCTTTCCAACGTTAGGGCGACCGATGCAGCAAAAGGATGTGATACCTTCATACGTCTTCAGTTTTCTTTCTGGAAGCTTTTCCAGAACAACATCCAGCAGATCACCCAATCCTAATCCATGAGCGCCTGATACGCACACTAAATCTTCAATGCCTAATCCGTAGAATTCATAGGCAGCCATCTGCAAGTCCTTGTTGTCAGCCTTATTGACCGCAAGAATAACCGGCTTCTTTGATTTCTGCAATTTTCTGGCAATCAGCATATCATCGGACATGACACCTTCCTGTGCCGATACAAGCATAAGAATCAGATCCGCTTCCTCAATGGCAATATCAACCTGAATGTTGATCTCCTTGGCAAAAGCCTGATCTTCAACTTGAATTCCCCCTGTATCAATCAGACGGAATTTCTGTGTTAGCCATTCAACTTCCCCATAGATTCGATCTCGAGTTACGCCAGGCGTATCATCGACGATGCTCTTTCTCTGGCCAATCAAGCGGTTAAAAATAGTTGATTTCCCTACATTGGGTCTTCCCACTATCGCAACTGTTCCACGAATCATGTTAAAGTCTCCTTTCTAATCTATTTTTCAATAATATCGGTAATCACTTTTACCACTTCTTCAATGGATAAATCCGAAGTATCCACTTCAATGGCATCATCTGCCTTTACCAGTGGTGAAATAGCTCTATGGCTATCCTGATAATCTCTAGCGGCAATATCATCATAGATTTTCTGATAGTCGCATTCGATTCCTTTATTGACATATTCTAAATAACGGCGCTGCGCACGTGCTTTACATGTTGCGCTCATAAAAATCTTTACTTTGGCATCGGGAAGTACCACAGTACAGATATCTCTTCCATCTACAATATATCCCCCATCCTTTACAGTTTCCTGCTGTAAGGCAACCATTTTCGTGCGGACCGGTCCATATGTAGATACTTTAGAAGCATACATCGATACATCATTGGTACGGATGGCTTCACTGACATCTTCTCCATTTAGGAAAACCTGTTTTCCATTGAATGAAATATGAATTTCATCCAGATGCGATGCGATTTCACTTTCATTTTCTAAATCGACATGACAGTTATGCAAATATAAGCCAACACAACGATACATAGCTCCCGTATCTAAATGTGTCATATTGTATTTCTTTGCCAATAAATCGGCAATTGTCGATTTTCCAACACCCGATGTACCATCAATGGCAATATTAAATCTTTCCATATTTATTTACCCATTTTCATAATGAAGTAGATTGTAAATCCAATCGAACCAATCAAGGCAATAATCAATAAAGTTAAAATGATATTGATAATGCTTGATGACTTGCTCTTTGGTTCATCCTCTTCATCCTCTTCTTCTACAATCTTTTCTTTTGCAGATGGAAGCTCTTTTTCTACTTTGCGCTCTTTCTTTGATTTTTTCTTTTTCTTCTTATCTTTCTTCTTTTCAACAGGCTGTTCTTCCGTCTTATCAAAATCATCCTGCATCATACCAGCATTATAGATATCCATAGAATCGGTTGATGACAATGTATTACCAATATCATCATTGGTAAGCACTAGACGATCTTTCTTTGGTTCTGTAATCGTTGGTTTCATTACAGGTTCATCATCAAAACCAATCTTGAAATCATCAAAATCCGGTTGCTGTTTGAAATCATCATATTTTGATAATGTGATAGGATTTACTCTTTTCAGCTTCTGGTTTGGAAGATAGGTAGTAACGCCATCAACATCGGATGTCTTAGGCATTTCCATTGTAGACCCTAAATTTTCTTCTTCTTCATCCATTGGCATAATGTGCTGGTTACGACTTGTGAAAGTACGTTTATCCAGCTGGTTTAAAATATTGATCTGGGTATCATCGGTAATACGATTGCCATTGTCAATATTATATTGTTTCACTTCGCCAAGAATATCATCCATAACCGTTGTGGACTGTCCATATGGGCTTAGAATCTGGTTAAAACTTTGTTGTGATAACTGTGGCTGTGCGCTTGTCTTTGCATGTGTCGGTTCTTCTTTATTTACACGATTTATCTGAATACGGGATGGTTCCTGTGTAATGCGAGTCTGTAACATATCCTTTTCAATTTCAGATCGCAATTCTTTATATCTTTCTTTTCTTGATAATTTAGCCATACGACTAACCTCCTAAAACAATCCATTCCATTATACATAATTACCTACTACATTTCTACCTATAAAATTAAAAAAACCCTTTATATAAAGGATTTTTACGCATTCTGTTCCATGTCTATAAGCAGCTGTCCACCACATTTAGGACAGGC
>JABUSD010000301.1 GCA_021442845.1 Holdemanella sp. | reverse complement strand
GTGGTGAAACTGGCAGACACGCTAGACTTAGGATCTAGTGCCGCAAGCGTGCAGGTTCGAGTCCTGTCATCCGGACCATTTTTTTATATAAAAAACTCAAGATTTTCTATCTTGAGTTTTTATTTTATCTTATTGACGATTTAAGGAACCATCTTCATTACGAGAGAACTGTTTAAAGAAGTTCCAGATGTATTCTGCTTCTGGTTTGTAGTTCCAGTGTGCTAAATCCTTTACAGCTGTTAATTGGATACATAATCCATTCTTGTTGGATAATTTACCTTCAAGGGCATCCTTGCTTCCCAATTGAATCCATTCTTCTGAATCGAATTTAATACCATAATATGCATTGTCTTCCATGTTGTATTTTTCTGTGACAGCAAGACCATTTACTTTCTGATAGCTCTGGATGAATGAGAACATATCCACGTTTGGATCTACATGCTGTATATAGACACCGTTTTCCGGATCGATTGGGAATGAGTTCCTGCTGGATAAATCCACTGGCAACATACCGAAGAAATCATGATCTCCACAGATGTATAGATATGGAACTTCCCCACCTTTATAATCCTTTACAAGCTCTGCCAATTCATTTTTATCTACACCAGGACCAGAAATCGCCCCAACGGCTGCAAATGTTGTATTGTATTTTACACCATATAAAGTAGAAGCACTTGCCCCTGCTGATAATCCGGTTACATAAATACGGCTAGAATCAATCTGTGGATACTTTTCCTTTAACATATCAATCCATTCAATCAATTTATCGCCTTCCAGGCCATCGCATTCAAAGAAGTTTGGATGTCCTTCTGTCTGTCCACCTTCTACAACAATCTGCTGCCATTCAGGCGCAACCACCATGAATCCTTCTTTAGAAGCTAATTCTGTCCATCCTGTTGTTTCTCCCTGTAGACGTGTATCGTTATAGTTTCCATGGAGTGTTACTACAAGTGGTACACTTCCCTTTTCCTTTTCTAAAGTTGAAGTAGGAATGTATTCAAACCATGTATATTTACCACTTCCATTTAATGCTTTATTATAATGGGCTTCATATTGAATACCTAACTTGTCATAATCAGCAATATTGATCAGTTCATAATTGTCTTTGATATCCTTTGCGGTTGCGTTATAGAATTCTGTATAGGAATTATGCTGACGGTAATTCTTTGAGAATATATTGTTCCATGCGTTCTGGAAAGCGGATAATACGTCTTTATCCTGTCCAACAACGACTCTTTCTAAACTATTTTCAGGATTCTCATATACATTTTCAGAAACTTCCTTGGCATTATTTACCGCAATAAAATAATTCTTTGCCTTTACATCTGGATTGGATAGATAAGCAGGTACTTCTACACCTTCCTTTGTTTCGACATCCATCTGTCCACCATATGTCATAACACCAGCTACGGCATATAAGTCATCTTTTAAGTTATTGTTGACAAATGTAGCTCCTTCATCAATTCCGACTACCTTTGCGTTGCAGATCGCACCCCCTAATAATTCAATGAAAGCTTCTTCATCCTTTTCAGTATATCCTTTTCCATCCACTGGCATAATCACATTGACCGTTCCAGCCCATTTTTCTAATACAGAGCCAATTCCCATTTCCTTTAATAGATCTTCAGCTTCCGTTTCACTTTTCTGTCCAGCAAACACATAGAATACTGGATAGACAACGTTGGAATAATCAATTTTGGCATTGGAAGTATAGCTCAACACATTATCCCATCCTTCTTTTCTGGTTAAATCCACCGCTTCTTTTTTCACTTCAACAGCTAATGAACTCTTTTCTACATTCTCTGTCTTATTGGCTGTATTTGCACAACCTAACATAGAAAAAGAAAGCGCAATCGATGTTAACCCTTTTAATACTTTGTTTTTCATGGTACACCTCTCTATCGCAAATGCGATATTTCCTTCATGGTTCTATTGTAGAAAGAATGAATATTAACCTCCATTGCACAAATTTCCTTATAATAGTGGAAATAATAGAGGATTTTTGGAGAATTTATATATTTTTGATAGAATTAGAACGTAGTGGAAAGGATGAATACTATGTGGGCATATGAAGGTGTATTTTATCAGATCTATCCGATTGGTTTTACAGGGGCTCCCTATCATAATGATGGAATCACTGTCAATCGAATTTCAAAGATAAAAGAATGGGTACCATATCTAAAAGATTTAGGCGTTACCTCTATTCTATTGAATCCTATCTTTGAATCGGATAATCATGGATATGATACAAGAGATTTACGAAAGATAGATTGCAGATTAGGAACCAATGAGGATTTCAAGGAAGTGTGTCAATCCTTACATGAAGCCAATATCCGCATTATGCTGGATGGCGTCTTCAATCATG
>JABUSD010000334.1 GCA_021442845.1 Holdemanella sp. | reverse complement strand
ATATCCGGATAATACCCATTCATCCAGAATTCCAAATAGCCCATACGCATAGAACTTGTTCATATAATTGGCTAGATGATCCTGGGTGTTGATATCCACCATAACCTTATACAACATGGAATAGATGGCATGTTGTAAATTGGCTGCATAAATGACTGTATGCAGATCCCGAATCGAATAATTAAAGGTAAAGAAATCCAGGGCTGCCTGGTATTCTACATTGACATGGGAACTTTTATTCTGTTCTTCAGCCCATGTATTCCAAAGGGTTTCTAATTTATAGACAATAATCTCTTCTCGGGAACGAAAATAGCGAAAGAAAGTGGCTCTACCAACGCCGGCTCTATTGGCTATCGCATCGGCAGAGATTTTTTTCTTTGGGTTCTCTTTTAATAACTGTATATATGCATCCGCAATGCATTGTTTTAAAAATTCGGATGTTTTATTCATAAATAGCTCCTGATTCATTTTTTTTGATTCGTATCAAATTAAGGGATGAATTTGAATTATATGTGATACTATCGTATCATAACGATACGATAGTATCAAGGAGGCAATGCATATGGAACCATTACATATCTATACAGATTCTGCTAGTGATATGACATTGGATGAATTGGAAGCAATGAATGTAGAATTGATCCCATTGACTTTAACGGTTGAAAAGAAATCCATTCTAGATGACAAGAAAAAAGAAAATTCCTTTTTATGGAAACTATTGGAACAGAATGAAAGAATCACAACATCACAACCATCCCCGGAAGAATTCATCAAGGTATTCAATAGTGCCAAAGAAAAGGATGAAGAAGGAATCTATATTGGGGTATCTTCAAAAATATCGGGTACATTCCAATGTGCAAATCTAGCTTTGCAGCTGATGGATTATGATAAGATCGCCTTATTTGATACGCAAAGTGGAACCATTGGAGAAAAGCTGTTTGTCTATAAGGCGGTTGAACTCAGAAAACAGGGAGCATCCATAGAAAAGATTATAGAGGAGCTGAATAAAATGGTTCCAAAGGTAAAGATGTATGCGGTTATGGATACATTGGAATATCTTGCCAAAAGTGGCCGCATTCCTAAAAGCATTGCCAGCATTGGAAATGTCGCAAAAGTAAAGCCAATCGTAACCGTTAAGGATGGAACCATTGAATTGGCTAAGATGATCCGTTCCAAACGAAAAGGTCTTTTAGAATTGCAGAATATCATAAAGGCAAGTGCAATCGATCAAAGTCAGAAGATTATTCCAATCTATTCAGCGGATGTATCCAACTGCTTAGAACTAATCCAATCCATTGGGAAGAATATGGCTTCACCACAGGAACTTGGAATTATCATTGGAACGCATATTGGTCCTAACATTTATGGCTTTGCCTATGTTGAAAAATAAGATGGATAAGCATCTTATTTTTTTATGGAAAATGGTATGAATTAGCGTAAACTTGTATAGTACATTCATTGAATAATAAAATAGATTATGTTAAGATAGTAACAGTCTGCGAGGAGGTATCCGTGAATTCTTATTATGTATCACTCTTAAATGAGATCCAAAAGCGCATGAAAGAATTTGCATACCAGGACGCTTATGAACTGATTCATCAGGAGCTGATTCTTCCTTATGTACCGAGTGATGCCCAGGCAATCCTGGAGGAATATGAGAAGGAATGCAAAGCACATTTGAATCGCTATGTGAAACAAAGAGATGATGACGATCTTCAAAAATGGATTTCAGGAAATGAAATACAGAAGGAGAAAGCCGTCAGTGAACTTCTAAAGAAGAATCTAAGAGAGTATGAAATAGAAGTACAGACTTTGCTGGATAGTGATCTGCTTGATGAATTCAAAGGGGAACTGATTGAAGCTCTTATTGAACAGAGAGTAGACAGTTCGTATAAGATTATGAAAGACGGGTTAGAAGTCACATTCATCCCAAGTGCAATTGTACCAATACATGAAGATGATACATTGATTCAGACAAGAGAGATTTTCTCAGAATGGTTTTCCAATGACAATCCAGCCTTCTACAACTTCTGTTGCCGTTTGCTGGAACAGGAAGCATTGGAGTCAAGACCGTTTGATTTTGAAGATGTAAGTCCTCTATCACTGGCAAAATCAATTGTTCGACTTGTGATGGAAGCGTTTGGACAATCCGAAGAGTTTTTGGCCTTTATGAAGATAAAAGGAATGACAGAGATAGTGGAATATCCATTATCCATAGAAAGACGAGGAGAAGAATAATGGCTACTTGGACATTAAAAGAAAATTCTACAGGAGAATTAGTTGTAACTGTAGAAGGTGCTGAATGGAAAAAAGCACAGAAAAAAGCATTTACACAGTTAAAAGCACGTATGAATATCAAAGGATTCCGTAAAGGACAGGTTC
>JABUSD010000229.1 GCA_021442845.1 Holdemanella sp. | reverse complement strand
GATAGTAGCATTTTGTGATACTGTTGTCAATTTAGTTTTAAAAAAAGGATATAGTTTTTATACTATACCCTCATTCTTCGTCTTCTTTAAAATCCGGAATGTATTTCCCTGTTTTCTTATGTTGTTTCACACATTCTGTTAATAAATATTCAATCTGTCCATTTACAGAGCGAAAATCATTATCTGCCCATTGCATTAAATCGTTGTATAACTGTTCCGATAATCGTAATGGTATCTGTTTCTTTTTTGGCTGTGCCATTAGTAGATGCTTCCTGAGTTCACAACAGGCTGTGCATCGTGGTTACCACATAAGACAACTAGTAAGTTGGATACCATAGCCGCTTTTCTTTCTTCATCCAATTCGACAATCTGGTTTTCATTCAATCTTTCAAGTGCCATTTCGACCATTCCAACGGCACCGTCTACAATCATCTTACGCGCATCGATAATAGCGCTTGCCTGCTGACGCTGTAACATGACAGCTGCGATTTCTGGAGCATAGGCAAGATATGTGATACGGGCTTCAATAATTTCAAGACCCGCTTCATTGACCTTAGACTGGATTTCATCACGAATACGAGCGGCCACGATTTCACTGGATCCACGAAGTGAGCCTTCATCGGCAATTCCATCTCCTGTTGTATCGACACCTGGGGCAATGTCATATGGATAGATACGGACAATATTACGCAAGGCACTATCACATTGTAAAGATAGATATTCTTTATAGTTGTCTACATTAAATACTGCCTTCGCTGTATCATTGACTTTCCACATAACCGCAATGGCAATTTCCACTGGATTTCCTAGACAGTCATTGATCTTCTGACGATTGTTGTTGAGTGTCATAATCTTTAAAGAAATCTTTTTTGATGGGATTTCTTCGGCATTCTGCGAACGGCTGCCAAATAGGAATGATGTCTTGTTTCCACCATCTACATCACCTGACTGGTTTAATTTTGTTCTAGCTGCAGGATTTATGGAAACACAGAATGGATTGACAAAATAGAATCCTTCATTCTTTAATGTTCCTACATATTTACCAAATAAGGTAAGCACTAAAGCTTCCTGTGGTTTTAATACCTTTAATCCTAAAAATAGAATCCATCCAAGACATACATAAATGAATGATCCAATGAATACTACAGTACCTAGAAACTTAGGAAATCCCCATGATTTCATTAAACTCGATCCAACTATAATTCCAAAAGTTGCGAATACATAAAATACAATTGTCACAATCAATACAAGAAGACCATTCTTTTTGTTTGTTAAGACTCTTTCCGGCATACATAACACCTCACTTTTCTTATCAATATGATATCATTTTGATATCATATGTCAATAATAAAAAGCACTTGTTACAGTGCTTTATAAACAATATTGCCATTACAGATCGTATATAATACTTTTCCTTTTAACTTTCGATTTGTAAATGGACTGTTTTCTGATTTAGAATGGTATTTTTCAATCACCCATTCTTTTTTAGGATCAAAGATGACTAAATCTGCCTTGCTTCCTACTTGAAGAATACCCCCATCAAAATTATATAACTTTGACGGATTGTAGCTCATCTTCTGCATTAATTGTGGCATTGTCAAATGTCCTTTTTCTACCAGTTCTTCATTGACTAAGGCAAAGGCTGTTTCTAGACCTAAGATACCACTTGGTGCCTGTGTCAATCCTTTGGCTTTTTCTTCAATAGAATGAGGGGCATGATCTGTGGCAATCATATCAATGGTTCCATCCTTTAAACCTTCAATGAGTGCCAGTCTATCTTTTTCTGTGCGAAGTGGTGGATTCATTTTCGCAAGCGAACCATGTTCTAGTACAGCTGCTTCATTCAATACTAAATGATGAGGCGTAACTTCTGCCCATACATTCGCCCCTAAATCCTTGGCGAGTCTTACCAGTTTTAATGAATTTGCTGAACTGATATGCTGTACATTCACTTTTGCCCCTGTATGCAAAGCAATCATGACATCTCGGGCAACAATGCTTTCTTCAGCAATGGATGGAGAGCCATAGATACCTAATTTTTCAGATACTTTTCCATGATTGATGCCATTGTTGACAATAAAGGATGGATCTTCTTCATGGAAACTTAATGGTACATCCATTTCTTTAGCCGTTTCCATTGCCTGTTTTACTAGCTTTCCATCTAGAATCGGAATGCCATCATCGGTAAAACCAGCAGCTCCCAGCTTTCTTAAACTTGTAAAATCAACAAGTTCCTTTCCTTTCATTCCTTTTGTGATGGTTGCACAGCTTTCAATATGTATTGGCATAGTCTTTGCCTTATTTAGAATATATTGAAGGGTTTCTTCATTATCGACACATGGTTTTGTGTTTGCCATTAATACAACCGTTGTATAACCTCCTGCCA
>JABUSD010000234.1 GCA_021442845.1 Holdemanella sp. | reverse complement strand
AGGATATGAAAATCATCAGAGAAAATATGGAGATAGATCTTGCCAGAAAGTCCTGCGAGCAGGAAGAGGAACTGGAAGATTCTGAGGAAAGAGAATAATAAGGAGGAAATATTAGAATGACAAAAGAAGATATTGTAAAGGAACGCATTTCTCTGATGAGCAGGGAGAGGCAGATGGCTGCTATTGAAGTTCAAGGAGATATAATCCGGTATATTGATGATCCAGATGAAGAGATGCAGATGGCTGCCATTAAAATGAATCCAGATTTTATCGGTCATATCAGCAATCCAACTGAGAATGTCCAGCTGGAAGCGGTGAAACAATCCTCTATGGCTATCAGATATATTGTGAATCCTAGTGAAAAGGTTCAATTGGAAGCTGTAATAAAATTTCCATATAGTATCGATTGCATCGGTAAGCCTACGCTGCGTGTTCAGATGGCGGCGGTAAGAAATAACCCGCATGTTATACAGTATATTGATGATCCATCAGAAAATTTGAAGTGGCAAGCGATTAAAAAGGATGGAAGTTTAATCTGTTCTTTCAAGAATCCTAGTGAAGATATGGTACGATACGTCATTAAAAAGGGTTTTGGATATGCTATCAGATATATTGAGAATCCTAGCGAAGAGTTGCAGCTGGAAGCAATCAGAAGCGATTTTATGTCAATTAGATATATAGAGAATCCAACTAAGAAAGCTAAGAATCTGCATAAAAGATTAAAGAACGCATCTGAAAAAAAAGCATATGACCAGTATCTGGATTATATCATTGGAATACTGGATAAGGTAGAAAATGACGGCATGCACATAATTGAGTATGACGAGAGGGAATAAACGGGGGCAGATTGCCCCCGTTTCCATTGGAAGGAGAATGAAATGATCAACGAGGATACATTAAGACAGACATTCTGGGAACATTACAGGTACAGGGTCAAGGGAGGCTTCATGTTTGAAGTCTCAATGGAAAACAAGAACAGGAAGGCGGATCTGGTGACAATCGAAGAATACCAGGGCAGATGGCAGATAAACGCCTTTGAATTCAAGCTCAATGATTATGACAAGGTTATGGAGCAGGCAAAAGCGAACATCCGGTACTGCAACCGTTCATGGATTGTGATGCCAGAAAAGAAGAGGAATCACCTAAAGAACCATGCGGCAGAAATAAAAGGGAACGGATTGGGTGCAATCACCATTGAGGATGGAGGAAGATGGCATATTATCGTTCCTGCTCCTGCAAGGGATGAATGCCTGCTGAATCAGGAGATATTAGGAATAGCAGAAATGAACAGCTATAAGCCTAGCCTATATTAGAGGAGGAAATATGGAAAACAAAGAAGAACAGAAGAAAGAGGAGCAGACGATTGATGTTCTGGGCAAATGCCCATGGTGCGGAGGAGATATCATCCGATTTGATGGCAAGAACGGAACATTCTACAGCCATCTTGATTTTGATGAATCTGAATGCAGCTTCAAGCTGGAAGAGAAGGAAAAGATCTATGGAAAAGAAGTGAAGCTGACAGATGCGAATGTACGTGCGTTGCTGAAGGGAAAAGCTATCCTTGTCAAGGGAATCCCTTCCAGAAAGAAGGAAGGCACTACCTACGATGCACTGTATTCAATCAGCAGAGAGAAGGGCAGCTTTAATGACCATGACGCAATCAAATGGGAAATGTCCTTCCCGGAATCCAAAGGGAGCAGGTCATTAGGCAAATGTCCATGGTGCGGCAAGGACATATTTGAAAGATATTCCAAGAAGACGGAATCTCATTTCTATGCACATGGAAAGGATGTCGACTGTCCATTCATCCTGTGGGAGGAGCAGGAAATCATGTTCAGCAGGGAAAATCTGGATGCAGATGATGTACATGATCTGCTGAGTGATGGATATCGTATGCCTTTTACAACCAGGGAAGGTGAGGAATACTTCGCCAATGTTGTAGTGGACAAGAAGCCTAGAATCTACAACGGGAAGAAATATCCTTCCTTCGTAAAAATGAAAAAGAAGAAATCTAAATAGGAGGAACAGACAGAATGAACCGATAGATACAATCTCTATAGGGTACGCATCACAATCAAGAAGAAGAATATGATTAAGAATTTTGGTCTTCCTTATATGGGAAGCAAAAACGACATAGCAGTAGATATTATAAATGCTCTTCCTTCCGCTGAAGTCTTTGTAGATTTATTCTGCGGTGGAGGAGCGATAACTCACGCAGCAATAGAGAGCGGTAAGTACAAGAAGGTAATAATGAATGATATTACCGACAGTGTCTTCTTATTCAGAGATGCGAGGGAGGGAAAATTCAAAGACGAAAAGAGATGGATAAGTAGAGAAGATTTTTTTTCGCTCAAAGACACTGACCCGTATGTTAGACTTTGTTGGTC
>JABUSD010000181.1 GCA_021442845.1 Holdemanella sp. | reverse complement strand
TCCAGAAAGCAATGGATGAAAATACTTTCATATTATTAATCTGTGGTGGCTATCAGTTATTTGGTCAATATTATATTGCAGCTGATGGTTCTAAAATCGAAGGTTTAAAATTCTATGATTATTATACCGATACCGGAAAAGCGGGTTCGCGCTGTATTGGAAATATCATATTGGATGCCACATTGGATGATTTGCATACAAAGATTATTGGCTTTGAAAACCATGGTGGCCAGACAATGAATGTATCAAAGCCACTAGGAAAAGTGTTATGTGGGTATGGGAATCATTTTACAGCAGGATATGAAGGTTTTTATGATGGTAAGATTCTTGGTACGTATCTGCATGGTCCACTTCTTCCTAAGAATCCTGATGTCGCTGATTTTGTGATTATGAAAGCCATTCAGAAACAGCATCCGAATTTTAAATTATCCGATCTAATAAAATTGGATGATACATTTGAAAAAAATGCACGACAAGCATTATTTGATCGCTTTAATATAAAGGGCAGTTAGTTCATAACTGCCTTTATTTGTGGTACGATAGTACTATGAAAACAATCAAGAAAAAAATCTATCCGGATTCCTGTTATGAAGGGGAAATGGAAGACAATTTAAAAAATGGATATGGAAAAAGCATTTTTGTCAATGGGGATGTCTATGAAGGAGACTATGTCAATGATTATCGCCATGGAAAAGGCAAATATCGCTTTTTTAATGGCAATCTATATGAAGGGGATTTTGCCAATGATTTGCGAAATGGACATGGAAAATTAACCTATAGGAATGGTACCTATTATGAAGGGCAGTTTTCCAATGATAAGTTCCATGGCTATGGCCAGATGCACTATGCCAATGGCGAAATTTATGATGGAGAGTATATCAATGATTATCGCCATGGTGAAGGAAAATACTACTTTAAGAATGGCAGTATCTATGAAGGAAGCTTTTTTCATAATGCCCGTACTGGAAAGGCAAGATTTACCTTTAAAAATGGGGATGTCTATATCGGATCTTTCAAAGATGGTAAATTCGATGGCTATGGGGAAATGTACTATTCCAGTGGAAATACCTTTAAAGGGGAATATGAAAATGGCCTGCAATGTGGCCATGGCATCATCACATGGAATGATGGAGAGTATTTTGATGGCTATTTTTATAAGAATAAGAAACATGGTCTGGGTACTTTTCATTATGCCGATGGGTCTTCTTTAACCATACAGTATGTTGATGATAAAAGACAGGGAAAAGGCATCTATACCTATTATGATGGCGATCAAAGAGACGTCTATTATCATGATAATATCTATCAGACTGTCTTTGATGGACACGGTACCAATCCTTTATGCATTGCCAAGAAAAAAGGCTTCTGTAAGGAATTGAAAGGCAATATTGTCTTTAACTTTATCTTTGTCGATGACAATCAGTCCAAATGGACACAGCAGGATATCAAAAATCGAACCGATGACTGTTTCTGGCTGATTGATACTTTAGAAGAGAATGCCAAAAAAGAAAATATCTTTTTAAAATGCCTTCCTATTTTTGAAGAGTGCTGGTTAGATCTTTCTTTTCAGAAAAAGAACAGTGCTAGCTATTTTCAGGCAATTGCCAGACAGATGGGATTTGAATCGATGCAGGCATATCGTAAGAAGTTAATGGTCGATTTCAATACGCAAAGTGTCATCTTCTATATCTTATCGATGAATACAGGGAAGTCCTATGCGACCAACATCATTGATGTGAATCGTTCTTCCATTGAAATGGTTCATTTATTCAAACAGGATCGCAATACGCTTTTACATGAGACTTTGCATCTATTTGGTGCTTCTAATCTATCGCATCCAAGTATTGTCCAGAATGAAGCCCAGAAGCTATTCTCGGATAGTATCATGTTTAATCGTAAGAATGAAACGATTGATTCATTGACAAAGTATTTAATCGGATGGCATGATAAACCGGATGCAAAAGCGTTAAAGCTTTTAAATGCGACAAAGGATTATACCTATGATGAATATAAGAAGGACAATAAGAATAAAAACATTTTAAATAGTAAACATATAAAATTATCCAATTATAAATATGTATATGAAGGGCAGCTTGTCAATGGAATGCGCCATGGGTATGGAAGGATGGAATTCAGGGATGGTTCCATCTATGAAGGAAAGTTTGAAAAGGATTATTTCCAAGGATATGGTATTTATCGCTTTGCGGATGGTTCCATCTATGATGGCTTCTTTAAAAATGGCAATATGCATGGCAAAGGAAAGCTCTATTATGCCAAAGGATCGTATTATGAAGGCGATTTTGTAGACAATATGCGCGAAGGAATGGGTGTCTATAAAGGCTATGATGGGACATCCTATGAAGGGGATTTCAAAAAAGATAAATTTGATGGTTTAG
>JABUSD010000393.1 GCA_021442845.1 Holdemanella sp. | reverse complement strand
ATTATGATGAATCCTCATTATTATTCACCAATCATTTAATTATCATTAGAGCTTAATTTTTTATTTTTTACCAATTCTATTTTTTCAGTGTAACTATAACCTTTATAAGAACAAAGTTGTGATGCACAAAAAATATGGAAGCATTTAAAGCGGCAATTGCCAATGGTTGTGATGCCATCTATTTAGGTATGCAGCGATTTGGTGCCAGAGCGTATTCATCCAATTTTGATGAAGCCTCCTTAAAAGAAGCTATTGCCTATGCACATCTAAGAAATGTAAAGATCTTTGTGACAATGAATACCATTGTCTTTGAAGAAGAGATGGATGAGATGAAAGCACAGGTAAAGCTTTTAAATGAAATCGGTGTCGATGGCATCATCATCCAGGATTTAGCCGTATTTCATCATGTTGTCGAAAACTATATGGATATGGAAGCACATTGTTCAACCCAGATGGGAATTGATGATGTGGAAGGAACACTATTATTAAAGGAACTAGGTGCCAAACGAGTCGTTTTATCAAGGGAAGTACCTATTGAAAAAGTAAAACAGATTAAAAGGGAAGCCGATATACCTATTGAAATATTTGTTCATGGGGCTCTATGTGTATCCTATTCTGGAAACTGTTTAATGTCTGGATTAACGGGAAATCGTTTAGGAAATCGTGGCCGCTGCATTGGCAGCTGTCGTAAACTCTATGAATTAATCAATATCACGGATGAACTATCATTAGGCAAAAGCTATCTATTATCCACAAAGGATTTAAATACGATTGATCATATTGAAGATTTAAAGGCAGTGGATTCTTTAAAGATTGAAGGAAGAATGAAAGAAGCAACGTATGTTGCCAATGTAGTATCAAAATATAGACTTGCCCTTGATGGTAAATTATCTAAAAATGATAGATTTGATTTAAAGAAGACATTCAATCGTACCTATACAAAAGGGTATTTATTCCATGAAGATAAAAAGGATATTACCAATATTGAAAAACCCAATAACTTTGGCTATGAAATTGGTAAGATCACCAATTTCTATAAAGGCATGTATGAAATTACTTTACATGAATCCATTTATCAGAATGATACGATCCGTATTGTCCATAAGAAGGAAGATATCAATCTAAGTGTTGCCAAGCTCTATGATAAGAATGGCAAGTTAATTAACAGTGCCAATAAGACCTGCTTCATTAAGGTAAAGGAAAAACTATCTATAAATGATAAAGTCTATAAGACAAAGGATATCCAGTATTATAAACAGCTGGAAACGATGTTAGAAGGGGAATATCAGCGCTTTGATCTAGATATTGATGTCTATGCCTATCCAGGCTCTCCATTGGTTATTGATGCCAGAGGATTGGGTTGTACAGTAAACTATGAAAGTGAAGAAATACTAAGTGAAGCTATCAACAATCCAACCAGTAAGGATACCATCATCAAACAGTTTAGCCGTTTAAATGATACAATCTTTACTTTACATAGCGTTACATTGGATTCATATAATGCCTTCATTCCTGTTAAGTTATTAAACAATGCCAGAAGAGACATTGTCCAAAGCTTATATGACATAAAATTAAAGGAAAAACAGAAACGGGTAAAAGAACCATCAATTCATGAAAAACTATCTTTTGAAATGAAAAAGCCATATCTAAGCGCATATGTTACAAATAAGGAACAATATGATGCCTGTGTTGAATGTGGTATTGAAGAAATCTATTATGAAAATGTAATACGAAGAAATCAGAATGAATATGAAGATCATGATGGAACATTACTAATCGGTGGTTATGGTGGTATTTACCGTTATAAGGATACCAATCCTTATATTAGTGACTATTCTTTGAATGTAGTCAATTCTGCTTCTGTTTATACTTTACATAGATTAGGTGCTAAAAGAGTCACATTATCGTATGAAATCAATAAGAAATCATTAAAGGATTTAGTGGATGCCTATTATAAAGACAATGATGGGTATCCATCCTTAGAGATGATTGTCTATGGAAGAGCACCGTTATTATTTACAAAGTACTGTCCTTTAAAGAAGATGAATCAATGTGGAAATTGTAAGAAGAAACAATATGAATTGCAGGATGAGAATTTCTCATTTCCAATTCTTTCCCATGAAGACTGTACAACAACCATTCTAAATGGAAAGATTTTGAATCTACTTGATGAAATGAACTCCATTGAGCATGTAGAAGCCTTCCGTTTAAATTTCACAATTGAATCGAAGGAAGAAGTCATACAGATCATTGAAATGGCAAAGGATAAATTAAATGGAAGTACTGTATCTGTATTCAATCCAGATACAGATACACGGGGACATTTTAATAAGGAAATCATGTAAAAAAGAGGAAATTTGATTTTCCTCTTTTTATATTTCCAGAATCATTAAACTATATGGTTTTAATTC
>JABUSD010000314.1 GCA_021442845.1 Holdemanella sp. | reverse complement strand
GAGATTTGAACTCTCGCGCCAGTTTCCCGACCTATACCCTTAGCAGGGGCACCTCTTCAACCACTTGAGTACTTCTCCAAGATTTAAAAGGTCAGAACGCTACTCATTCAGCGCTTATTTAATATATCATGAAGTTTTTTACTATGCAAGCATTTTTTATTTTTCATACCGCATTTGATACCATATGACATTTCCATGTACCGATGGGGATACTCCTTCATATACAAACCCAAACTGTGCATAGAAGGAAATCATTGATTCCTTACATGTCAATACAATCCCTTTGCACGTTTCACTTGTATGGGATTGTACATATTTCATCAATGAAGTGGCATATCCTTTATGCTGATAGTCGGGATGTGTATCGACACCAAAAATCATGAGCCAGCATCCATTTCTATCATACAAGGCATTATTCTCATACATTTCATCCTTTAGATCTTTTTCATTGGAATACATGCCATTGATGAAGCATATAATGATTCCATCTTTTTCCAATACCCAGAATGTTTCTGGATAGGAGTTAATGCGATTCTCGAAGGATTGAAATGTGGCCGCTTCTGCTTGTGGAAAACAAAGGCTTTCTATATAGGCACACCGTTCTATATCATTTCTATTTGCGTTTCGAATCATGCTTCCATTATATAAACTTATCGGATTAAATCCAATAAATTAATTTATTTCTGTCAACGGAATTTAAAAATGTCTCAAAAATAAATAATTATTCGCCTGATTAAATCAGGCTTTTTTTATGCTGTGACGCCATCTACCGCGCTACCGCTTACTGTCTGTCTATAAGTCAACAGAACCTTTACACCGCCAACAATTCTGATTGTTGGCGGCTACAAGAACCTATTGACTTCTAGACAGATCTATCAATGGGCCGCTCGGTGTGGCATAGTGCTCTTAAACTTCGAAAATGCGAAGAACCGCCAAGGATGATTCTGTGGTGGGATATATTTCTCCTTCTTTTCCTTCTTTTTTGGTGCCTCATCAAATTCTCTGGAAAATGCTTCATGATCCTCTATTAGATGTGCAGCGTATACTGTATCGTTTACGGATATATAAAGGGAACCATCAAATGCCTTGATAACCAGGCATGAAGTGCCTTTCATGAAAAAACTTCTGTTGCCATTCTTGTCTACAGGAATGTAGTACCTATTCTTGTACTTGATGCAGTGGCCGGCATCAATCTTTCTTTCTGACAGTATGGCAAGTATGATGTTTATCTTCTCCTTGCTGGGTTGCTGTTCAAATACGGATTTGGTACTATTTAGTCGTAAAGCGAATTGGTCGTTGAATTTCTTTAGGTACGAGTTTAGGAATTCATTTGCCTGTTCGATTGTCTTTACATTTGCACGGCGCAGTTCGACGGGAAGTCTTGATTGTAGTGTTTGGTTCAGTCTTTCAACTCTTCCCTTTGCCTGTGCAACACTTGTTGTTTTGATTTCGATTCCCAGTTGATGGCATGCATATGAGAACTGCGTGAATGTATCATCGTCATCCATGAGGGAATTTTTTCTTTTATATTCGAATACAGTCCGCCTATCCGTGTAGAAAAGGGCTGGGATGCCATAGTTTGTAAGAATCTGGTAAAGGCAGCAGTAATATCCGTTGAGAGTCTCCTGTGTGTCGAAGGAGGCTCCTACTATTTCACCGGTTGCGTCATCAACCGCTACATGCAGATGCCATGTTTCACCATTAATCCAATGGTACGATGATGCATCCATCTGGATCCTTTCGCCCTGGTATTTGGAACGTGGACGCCTTGGGTGGGCATCCTTCTCATCAATCATGGAGATGGCCTCCTTTATGGAGTTGGACTCCTTCTTAGAGGATGCCTGCAAAAGCCTCTGGTTCAGTTTTCTGCTAAGTTCTTTTCTTGTCTTTTTCCTTGCCTTTGGGGAAAGGACTTCCTCCTCAAGGAGCCAGTTGAGAATAGTATGGGAAGATATATCAATCCCAAGGTCCTCGCATACAATCTCTGCAAAGTGTTCCACATTGGCATCCGAATAATCATCGATATAGAGTTTGATTATCTTGTTCCTGATATCAAGAGGGAAGGTGATGGAAGGCATCCTTCCGCAGTTTCCGTGGATGAATCCATCCTTCCCGTGCTCCTTGTATTTTATTATGAGGCGATTGACTGTGCGCTCTGTACAGTCGAGCTTAATGGCAGCTTTCTTCTTGTTGCCATTGTTTTCCACAACATTCTTTATAACCTTATACTTATATTCTTCGTTCATTGTTAATGTAGTCCTTTTCATAATGTCCTCCTAATACAACATATGATTATATCAGCTTGGGACATTTTCTTTTTCCTTTCATTAGGACATTATCATTTTCCGTACAGAAAAACTATATCCTTTTTTTAAAACTAAATTGACAACAGTATCACAAAATGCTACTATC
>JABUSD010000152.1 GCA_021442845.1 Holdemanella sp. | reverse complement strand
AATTGGCTTATCGTGAAGCTAACAAGAATGAAGTAGCCAATTTTAATGTAAGCCGTACATTAGGACAGGGAACAAAAGTCTTGCTGGATGAAAATCAGCGTAAATTCATCGTGACAAGTGCAAGCAAGTGGAGAGATGCCAATCCGGATGTCATCGACTATGCTCAGGTTACAGGATGTACAATTGATGTCAGTGAGAATAAGAAGGAACTAAAGAAGGATGGCAAGGATAATACAAAGATTAGTTACAACCCACCTCAATATGAATATTTCTATGAGGTTTATGTAACGATTTATCTAAACAATCCATATTTTGATGAAATCCGTTTCCGTGTCAATCGGGCAACAATTCATATTACCAATCCATTTGTAAGCAGTTTAAATACATCACAGCCAGCAACAAAACCAGTAAGCAATCAGGCAAGACAGATGGGATCTGTTGGTGGAGGACACTCTCGACTGGGTGCGGTTGCGAATGCGGCAAGTCAACCGGTTATGAGAACTTTTGTAGCGAATCCAGAAGACAACATTGATTATAGAGAAGCACTCGAAGCGGCTAATGAAATCAAAACAGCCTTAACTGAAGTGCGCTTACAGGCTCGCGAAGAAGAAAAGGCAGCAGCAGCACCAAAACAGAAGGTAACCTGTCCATGGTGTGGTGCAACGACATTACCTGATGCCAATGGTTGTTGTGAATACTGCGGAGGCTCTTTGAATGATTAAACAGCTTTCAAAGGTTTTACTTGCTGGGTTTTTAACACTTGGCTTAGCTGCTTGTGGTGGAAAAGGTAATTCGGAAACATCAAAAAGTTCGAATGTTAAAATGCCAGATCCAGCCGCCAATGTGGATCCAATGGATATTCATCCAGGTGCTATTCTTAATGATGAAATGTCATCCGATTACTGGTTTAGCCAATCATCTGAAGATGAATATATGTATCTGGAATATACAAATGAGGATAACTGCCCATCGGGAAAGGATGTCATCTTTGTACAGGGTGATAAGACATATTCATCACCAAGCCAGATTACTGAAGATAAACACTTAGTCAATACAACCGAAGGAACAGCTGAATTTGATTTAATCTTCTATGATGTATTCAAAGCCTATGACAACAAGACAAAGACATGGTATGTACGTGGTGATATCGATGCCTTAAAAACAATGCTGACAGGAACTACATATATATCAGAAGATAAGGATGAATCATTCACATTCAATAAGGATGGAGTATTAAAACGTAAATTTAGCGATGTCGAAGAAGAAGCCGAATGGTTTATCGAAGCCTCAACGGTTGTATCGTGGATTTATACATCAGATGGGTATTTACAGGAATGCGATATCCTCTATAACGAGGATGGAAGCATTGCCTATCTACAGATTGGTAGAATGACACCAAAGAAATTCTATCTAGATGAAAAATCTTCAAAGTAAAGTGGGATGGCAATCCCACTTTTATCATGTATAATATATCCATGTTTAGAGAAATGCGAAGAAATGCACAACAGTTATCCTTTAAAGAAAATGAAGAAATCCTTAAAAGGAATCAGAGTGCTGTATTAGGTGTTCAGACAGAGAATGGATATCCTTATACAGTACCTATCAACTATTACTATGAATATCCCTATATCTATTTTCATTGTGCAAATAAAGGGTATAAGCTTGAATCCATAAAAAAGAATTCAAAAGTTTCATTATGTATTATTGATCAGGATGAAATCTATGCCGAAAAACTAGCTACAAATTATAAGAGTGTCATCCTTTTTGGAAAAGCAGTTCTACTGGAAGATAAAAAAGAGGCATTATTAAAATTTGGCAGAAAATATTCTCATGATATAGAATTAATCGATAAAGATATTATGGAATCATGGAATCGTGTTGTATGCATCCGAATTCAAATAGAGCATATGACAGGAAAGAAAGGAATCTATGTAGAATGAGTGCTGAAAATGATTTAATCCAGTTTATGCAACATCATACAACCTATGTACCAGATGGCTTTATCATTGATATTCGCAATCATGATGAATTGGATGAACTATTAAAGAAAATAGGTATAAAAAAAGGATACCAGATGATGGCTGATATCGCATGTAAGGGATATGAAGAAACATTTAAAGAACCATTCTTATTTTCCAATGCCTGTGTTGCCTATGAAATTGAATATCATACCGATGCTTATATGTGCATGATGAAACATAGAGGCTATATTCGTAATATCACAACCTTTGTGTTCACAAGAAGGCTATTAGTCCGTGCCTGTGAAGATATCAACATTTCTACATGCGATGTATACAATCTACAGAGCATTCTATTCCAATATTATAAAGGAATCCGAAACTGTTACAAAAAAACAAATAAAGATCCGTATAAGAAATTCAGATTATAAAAAAAGAAACGGTAATGACATATATGTTAAGGT
>JABUSD010000097.1 GCA_021442845.1 Holdemanella sp. | reverse complement strand
TATAAAAGTTAACATAAATAAAATAATTCATAAAATTATTTTGATACTAAAATGTCGATATTTATCGACGTTTTTTATTGTATTTTGGTAAATATGTGATAAAATCTTGACTATGAAAAAAGAAGAAAAAAGTTTTACAGAAACATTGGAGATTCAAGACATAAGCTTATTTAAATATGTTGGATGTTTACCAGCCATCCTGGAATTCCAGATTGTCACAAAAGCCGCATTGTTTGCCATAACCTACGTATTAAAATATCTGGCATCTACAGTTGTCGCATCGACAAATACGATGGACTTTACGAATACCGATATTCCACGACTATTCACATCTTTTAGAGGATTGGTTATTCTTGGACTTGGAATTTTGATTATCGCATTTGCGGCTGTATTCGATATCAATGCGATGATTCTGATTGCCGATAATTTTATTCACAAGAAGGAAAAGCGAATCCGTGATATTCTTAAAGAATCGATTCTTTCCATGCAGTATCTACTGCATCCAGCTGGTTTATTAGTTATTGCTTATGTTTCATTTATTGCTCCACTAACAATGTCATTCTATGGTATTTCTATGACGGAATCATTCTATATTCCTGATTTCATCATGGATTTCATTATGGCTAACACAGGATTGAAAATCCTATATTATGTTGTGATTATTATTTTCTTTGTCTTGGGTGTCATCTATATCTTTACAATGCATTATATGGTAGTTGGAAAGGTCAATGCATATGAAGCTATGAAGCTGTCCTATAAGACAATGAAGAAGAACTGGAAGGATTTCCTGAAACAGATGCTGATCTTTGAAGGGAAAGCCCTTGGAGTTGTTGCAGTTGTCCTTTTATTATTTGTCGGTTTACCATTCTTGGGATATTATCTGATTGCGAAAGGGAACTATTCCAATTTCTGGGTAACATTCATTGGATTACAGACAATCTTTGTTGGTGCATTCATCAAAGTTGTCTTCTTACCATTCCAGTTCATGAAATTAAATCGTTTATATGAACACTATGCCGATGAAAAGGAAGGGGAAATGCTTGTTCCGGATAAGAGCAATACCTTCTGGTTTATCCTTACAATTGGTTTATCTTATGTTCTGATTATCGCATTAAGTGGTGCTGCCATGATTCCAGAAGTATTTGATATTATATTCCCAACATATAGACCAAGTACAATCATTGCTCATAGAGCGGGTGGAGATTTAGGAAATGAAAATACGGTAATTGGTGTGGAAGCAGCCATTGAATATGGTGTACCAAATTCCGAAATCGATGTACAGCGTACCAAAGATGGAAAATATGTCATTTTCCATGACCATACATTTGATCGTTTATGCAATGTTGACAAAGCTGTCAATGAATTGACATTGGAAGAAATCAAGAAATTAGAAGTTCCAAATACCTTTACTGTTGGAGCTCCATCTACATCGGTGGCAACATTAGAAGAAATTCTGGATGCCGCAAAAGGAAAAATCCATCTATTTATTGAATTAAAGGATGAAACAGCCGATGAACAGATGGTGGATGATGTCTATAAGGCTGTACATGAAAGAGGTATGGAAAAGGAAGTTACCTTTATTTCTATGAAGTATCCGCTTCTTGAAAAGACAAAGAAGGATTATCCGGAAATCACAACAGGATATCTTTGTTTCATATCATTAGGTAAGATTTCTTCCTTAAATGTGGATTATCTAATGCTGGAAGATGAAATGGCAACCGAAGATATCATTGCCGAAGCACATTCTGTTGGTAAGAAAGTCTTTATCTGGACAATCAATACCGATGATGGTATGCGTAAACGTCTAACCGATGATTCCGATGGTGTTATTACGGATAATGTCGATCTTGCTCGTATTGTCTATAATCTGCTTGCCAAGGAATCCAAACTTTCAAGAGTTGCAAACTTTATCCTATATGTAATGTAATAGAACAAAGAAAGAAGTACTTGTATATGTACTTCTTTCTTTTATAATTATAAGTATGAATATAGCTGTTATTGATACCGAAACTAATTATCGAAATGAAGTTATTTCCATTGGGGTTGTGATCGCAAGGATGGATGATTTTACCATCTTGTTAAAAAGATATTATGTCATAAGTCCAGAATGCGACTATCCATCCATGTATGCATCTTCACTCTATTTAAAAGAAGCCATGTCCTATCTATATAAGAAGAAAAAGGTAGAACGATATGAAGCTATCGATGATCTGATAGATTTGCTGCATGCCTATAGGATTGTTTCAATCTTTGCCTACAATGCTGCATTTGATATGAATTGCCTATATGAATTGTATGCCTATAACTGGTATGACATCTTAAAATGTGCGGCTTACAAACAGACAAATCCTTATATTTCAGATTCTATGCCATGTTTCAAGACAGGAAGATTAAAAACAGGGTATGGTGTTGAAAAGATGGTTCAGATGATGAC
>JABUSD010000015.1 GCA_021442845.1 Holdemanella sp. | reverse complement strand
TACTAGAGAAGAAATCGATAAGTTAGGAGAGCGTGGTCTGGATTTTGGCGCAAATAAGCCGATTACAGACGGTTCTTATGACAAAGATCTTGCCATTGCATGTCAAAATGGTACCTTTGTAGGTGTAAAGGAAAAAGGTGTCCTTGCATGGAAAGGAATTCCATTTGCTAAGCCACCAGTAGGAAATCTACGTTTTATGGCACCTGTAAAGCCTGATGATAGCGATGGTGTATATGAAGCCTATAACTATGGTAAATCACCTATCAATCTACTTGAACCAAGTGATCACAACAGTGAGGACTGCTTGTATCTTAATGTCTTTACTGGTGATGACAACACAAGCAACAAGCCAGTTATGGTATGGATTCACGGAGGGGCTTTCCTTGTTGGAAGCGCAAGCGATTATTCATATCGAGGTGAATCATTTGCGGTAGCCAATCCAGATATTGTTTTTGTAACAATTGAATACCGTCTTGGTATGTTTGGATTTACTGATTTTGAAGGTATTCCTGGAAGTGAAGAAGATACTGCTAACAACGCTATCAAAGATCAGCTGGCTGCTCTTAGATGGATTAAAGAGAATATCGCAGGATTTGGTGGAAGTCCAGACAATATCACTGTTTTTGGTGAATCAGCTGGTGGTATCTCTACAGCACTTTTACCTCTTGTAGACGGAACAGAAGGTTTATTCCACAAGATCATCGTTCAGAGTGGTGCACCAGGTACATTAGGAGCACCAGGAAGAACTAAAAAAGGAGCAAAGGCTATTTGTGATATCTTTAATGTTTCTACTATGGAAGAAATGCAGCAAATCCCTATTGAAGATATCTTAGCACAAGGTGGAAAGATTTCAGGAGTTTGTCCTGCATTTGGCCCTTCAGCAAGTGGCATCCTTATTCCATCAGATCCATATAAGGCTTATGCAGAAGGAAAGGCATCTCATGTTCAGGTTTTGGCAGGAAGTACTGCAGATGAATGCCGCTATTTCATCAATCGTTTGAATGTAAATGGTGAACGTGCCAATGAAAAGGCATTTTTACCATGGATGCAGACTCGTTACGAAATGCTTAAAAAACTAATGACACCGGAAGAAATTGAACTTGCCGATAAATATATCGCTAGTGTTGGTGAATCAGAAGCATTCTCTATTGAAAAACTTATGACAGATTTAAGCTTTGGTGTTGGTACAAGAATCGTCACAGAAAATGCTGCAAAGCATAATGATGCTTATATTTATTACTTTGCTTATCCTACTCACTTCTATCCAGTGTGTGCAGATCATGGATCAGAGGTTGACTTTATTTTCAATAAAGAAGATTCAACTATGAATAGAACTGGAGATTATAAAGGCATGCAAAATCACATGCATGAAATATGGACAAGTTTTGCGAAGACAGGTGTTCCTACAATTGATGGTGTTCCATGTAAGAAGTATAATGATGCAGACAAGCCAGTCATTGTATTTGGTAAAGATGGTAAGGTATTCCAGGAAGATAAATATCTAGTTAAGATTGACCAGTATACAAGAGCTCTTGCTAAATATGAAAGTCCTGCAATTGTTATGAACTTTGCACCACCTTATGAAGACTACTTTACATTTGGTATTTTAGGATAATATAAAGAATTTGTAAGAAATAAAACACGATATCGTTATTCGGTATCGTGTTTTATTAGGAATAAATCATGTAATATTAATAATAGGATCGTTATTATGAATAAGTTTACAAGAAAGCGAATCATTGATGCCTTTACGCAGCTTGTATCCGAATATGGATATGAGAATGTAAATGTAGCTATGATTATAAAAAGAGCAGAAGTAGGAAAGACAACATTTTATCGCTATTTTAAAGATAAAAGGGATGTCATGTTTGCCCATTGTCAGAATCTGTATGATACAGCTTTAGAGAATAAGGAATGTCATACATTTAAAGATTTGTCAATTATATTATTTAGAGAAACAGAAAATAATATGGATATATTAGCTCTATTAGATACCATTGGATATGATTCATACAATGATTTCTTATATAAATATATGTTTAAAAGAGGAAAGGAAATCATAGAAAAAAGCTGGGGAAGATCTCTTACAAAGGCAGAAGAGTTTAAGGTTTCTATGTTTTCGGCAGGATGTGCCAAAATATTACAGGAATGGGCTTGTGGCAAATACCATGAAATGAGTGCTGAACAGGCCGGTGAAATTGTTTCTACATGGATTAGTGATCGATACAATGTCCTTTTAGATGATGCATAACGCATCATCTTTTATTATGGAACTAATATTATAAATTGTTCCATAACAGAACTAAACATTGTTTATGTTCCGTTACAATTGTAAAGGACTATGTTAGTCTTTGGCTAGATGAACACAAAGTGTTGAAGGAGAAAACATATGAAAAATGAATACAAAATTATTATCTGGGGTTTAGGACAAGTCGGTAAATCGGCTCTTGCGATTATCAACAAAAGAAAATCATTA
>JABUSD010000353.1 GCA_021442845.1 Holdemanella sp. | reverse complement strand
TCAATCAATGTCTTACCATTTTGATCTTCATAATACTTATCACATGAGCATTTATAATATGATTTATAACCTGGTTTTATACAAGTTGGTTCTAAACCTTCCTGTTTAACAAGTTCAGCTTTTTCAGTATGCGATGGAATATATCCATTTCCACCTTTAGCTTTCCATGCTTCTAGATTCTCAATCAATGTCTTACCATTTTGATCTTCATAATACTTATCACATGTACATTCATAGTATTCTTTGGTTCCTGATTCAGTACATGTTGATTCAATCTTATCATGTTTTGTAAGACCGTTATCACCAGCATGTGATTCCTGGTATCCATTTCCACCTTTTGATTTCCATGTATCTAGATTTTCAATTAAAGTCTTGCATTGTGCATCTTCAAAATATAGATTACATGTACATTCATAATATCCTTTATATCCAGAAAGTGTACAAGATGAATCCTTTCCATTTACATAGTATGCATTCTTTGCATGATCACATTCCCAAAGGGCATATAATGTCATATCTTTTTCAACAGTACCATTATCAAAATCCCATTGGGCACTGTATTGTTCATCGATATACCATCCCTTAAAGATAAATCCATTTTTAGAAGGATTTTCCGGTGCTTTAAATGTATTACCAACTTCTACGAATATTGGCTCAACATCACTTCCACCACAAGAATTGAAAGTAATTTTCTTCGTCTTGCAGTTCTTACATCCATCACTATAAACTTCCGTACAATTTGTACATCCGTCTTGATTTATACAGATACTAAAGCAAAAATCACAACCACCACAATTTGTGCAAACTGTTATCCCCCAATTTTCTTCATTACACTCTTTGCAGTATCCACAATCTGGACAGTTTAGCTTACACTCATTACAATCTATACATTGTTCGCAGTCTGGACAAATTATCTTACATCTGTTGCATCCATCACCATTGATGCAGAAATAATAGCAGCAGTTACTACAAGCACCACAATTTGAACAAAGTTCTATTTCTTTTTCATCACAACAATCCTTGCATCTTCCACAGATTGTACAGTTTACCTTGCACTCATTGCAATCTTCACATAGTCTACAATCAGGGCAAGTAGCCTTACAGTTGCCGCATCCATCATTATTTTTGCAGAAATAATAACAGTAGGAACATCCACCACAATATTTACAAACTTCTGTTCCTAAATCAGCATTACAATTCTCGCAATATTTACAGTTCGGACAAATCAAAGCACAATTGCTACAGCATTGACCACAGTTACCACAGATTGTTCCCTCCTGGTTACAGTTTGGACAAAGTTTAGCCCAAAGGGCATACAATGTCATCTCATTTTCAACAGTACCATTTTTAAAATCCCATTTGGCACTGTATTGTTCATCGATATACCATCCTTTAAAGATAAATCCAGGTTTAGAAGGATCATCTGGTGCAGTAAATGTACTACCAATTTCTACGTATATTGGATCTACATCACTACCACCACAAGAATTGAAAGTAACCTTTTTCATCTTGCAGTTCTTACATCCATCCTCGTAAACTTCCGTACAGTTTGAACATCCGTCTTGATTTATACAGACATTATTGCAGTCGTTACAACCTCCACAGTTTGTGCAAACTATATCCCCGATTTTCTCGATACAATCTTTGCACCATCCACAGTTTGGACAATTTACCTTACACTCATTGCAATCTTTACATAATTTACATTTTCGACAAGTAACCTTACAGTTTCTGCATCCATCACCATTTATACAAAGAGTGTAACAATCGTTACAACCACCACAGTTTGTGCAAACCTTATTACCTGCATCTTCTATACAATCTTTACAAATGCCACATCCTGGACAGACTAGCATGCAGTTTCCACAATTTTTTTCACAGAGTTTGCAAATTTCCGTACAGTTTACACATCCATCTTGATTTTTACAGAGTTTAAAGCAATGACTACAACCACCACAATTTGTGCAAAGTGTATCCTCATACCAATTCAAACTACAATCTTCGCAGCTTCCACATCCTGGACAATAGCTCTTACCCTCATTGCAATCTTTACATTGCATACAATTTTCACAAATCACAGCACAATAGCTACAACATTGACCACAGACTTTGCAGATTGTTCCATTTCTATTACAATTTGGACAAACATTAGCCTCATTCAATACAACTGCATCTGTTTTTTCTTCAGCATGAATATAAACATCCTGATTTACACCTGTGTTTGATAAAGATATCTTATTACTCAAATCTTTAATAGGTGCTTCTTCAATACTTTCCTCATGTTCATGAGAATGGGTTCCGTCTTCAACATGAGCTACAAGTTCTGAATCAATATGTTCTTCAGCCTGTATGCTTGAAAACGGAAACATACTAAACACCATAAATAGCGATAATACGGTGCTTATTAATTTCTTATGGTTTTTAATCATACTTCTCTCTCCTTTCAGAGTTGATTCCATAAATAGACCAATATTATTT
>JABUSD010000054.1 GCA_021442845.1 Holdemanella sp. | reverse complement strand
CAGTTGTTTCAATCTTGACATCAGTCATGGTTGCACCATTCAGGTGAAGGTCAATCTTGTCACCAATCTGTCCAACAAACTTGCTGATTGCCTTTTCAGCCTTGATTCTTTCTTCTTCAGCCTGCTTTGCAAGTTCTTCTGCCTGTCGCTTTTCTTCTGCTTCAGCTTCGATTCTAGCCTGTTCAGCCTGCCATTCTGCTTCCTGCTTTGCAAATGCTTCTGCCCTTTCAGCATCCAACTTTGCCTGATATTCAGGTGTGTATTCCTTCCATGTGCCTTCAACCAATCCTGTGCCACCGCATTTGTAGCAAGACCATCCTGTGTATGCCCACTTATCATGACCACCCATGCCACCGCATCTTTCACACTTCACAAGACCCCTGAAAGTCTTTGTTCCGTTTCTGTCTGTCTTAATTAAAACCGCCATACTTACCACCTTTCTAATCCTGAAATTCGAACCTGTCATCTTCAACATAAAAACCATTTTCATCATCACACAGGAAGATTTCTTCACTGCTATCATGTGATGCATTCCAATCAGATGCTAAATCCCACATCTGCTTGTTAAGGTCAAATGTATAGTTCTTTGTAAGTTCAACTGCCATTGCGTATATCTGCTTTAAGGTTTCCTGTCTTGTCATGTCCATGTCCTTTCTTAATGGTGAATTATTTATCTTTGGAACTTCATTATACACCTTTTTAGGTGTATATGCAATAGGCAAAATAAAAAAGGGATGAAATAATTTTCATCCCTTGAATCCCTAGAATTCTACTTCAACAACTTCACCTTTCTTGTACCAATACTTTTCATCCTGAACCTTGTCAGCTTCCTTCTGTGCCTGCCATCTGTTCTTGTAGCAATCTTCCTGCCATGCAGGAAGATTGTCAAGTACATATCCGCCCTTACAGTAATAGTATTCATGAACTTCACCTTTGAAGTTTGGATTGTCATCCTTTGCGGTTGCAATAACCTTGATTGTGTACATTGTCATATCTATTCCCCTTTCTATGCTTCGATAACTTTGTAATATGTGCCTTCAAGCGAATCAATAAATTCCTGTGCTTCTTTTACTGAAGTGAAATAGATTTCATCACCTTCAAACCAAACTGTAAATCCATCTTCAAATCTTTCAATTTCAAATTCATTGTACTTCATTCCTGTTCCCCTTTCTAATCAAACAATGCGAAAATCTTGTTCTGATAATCCTGAATCAGCTTATTGTTGGTTGATGTCTGCTTCAGCCTGTTCAACTGCTTATCCAACATGTATTCCATTGATTCCATGTAATCCTGATATTCAACTTCTGAACATTCATGATGTTCCTTTGCTTCTGTTACATACTGAATGTTCTTGTCCATCAGTAATGTAAGATTCTTAACTGTTGTAAACATCCTGCACCCTTTCTGTTGGTGGGGCAGGTTTCCCTGCCCCTGTGTTATTTAGAAAACTATTGTTTCAACTGTTCTTCCTGAATTTCTGTTGAAGAAAACAACCTTTGTTGGATAAAAACAAGACTGTGTCATTTCTTCTTCAACCATGCTTGAATAGTTCTGTCCGTAAAATCTTGATGTATATTCTTCACGAATCTTATCAAGTCTTTCCTTTGATTCATAATCAGTGAAATGTGTGCAGGTAATTTCAAGTTGTTCTGCAAGCTTCTTCATTTCATTCTTCAACTGTGTTCTTGACTTCAGTGCGAATCTTTTCTTGTCAATTACCTTTACGAATTCAGCCTTGTCAAGGTTGGTTGCCATGTACATTGGTTCAATAATGTTGTTGTAGTCATCAAGACTTACTTCGTATCCTGCTAATGCTTCGAATTCCTGCTTCATCATATCTTTGTACCACCTTTCTTAAACTGCTTTCCAATCATGATTCTTGTTGATTGCCTTGAAGTAATTGTTCGCCTGTTCCTTGGTTCTGAATTCCTTGATAAAAGGTCTGTCATTCCAAACTTCATATCCTTTGCCCTGCTTGTGACCAACAATGTGACATGAAACCTTGTGAATCTTCAGATAAAACTTGCCATTTTCTTCATAGGCTTCGATGTATTCAGTTCCTGTCATTCCACAACCAAATGTGGCTTCTCTTTTAAAAAGCTTATTCATGTGAACCACCTTTCGAATTTGTTATTATTTAACTTTGGAACTTCATTATACACCCAAATGCGTGTATAGTATATTGACATAATGCACGAATATAAGTGTATATAGTTGTGCAGTATTAAAAATCTGCACAAAAAAAGAAGGGATGGCATCAAACCATCCCTTCATAGGTTCGCTATACTTTTTCAGTGTACTTCAATGAAATCCATCCTGCACCTGATTTCAACTTGCCCCAACCATCCACTTCTTCAACAATGGTGTAGACTTCACCTTTGTGAACAATTGTGGTGTGTGGGAATGATGTGCCTGCGCCTGACCTGACATACAATCCATCAGCTACGATGCGCACCAAATAAGGCACTTTATTTTTGGGAGAA
>JABUSD010000371.1 GCA_021442845.1 Holdemanella sp. | reverse complement strand
CTTCATAGATGTCCACTAATAAGTCATTGTGTTTCTGATCTAAAAATTCCTGTTTTAATAATGTAGCTTTCATTTTTTTACTCCAAATCTAAATTCTGTATATTCATCATATGTATCACCTTTTTTCAGGATAACAGTTGGATTCTTTTCATTATGAATAGAATCTGGCATATTCTGTGTTTCTACACAAACAGCCCCTCTTTCATTCATAGGAATGCCTTTTCCAAGTTTACCAACCAGATAGTTTGCGGTATAAATGTGCGTCTGTGGTAAAGACGTAGAAACAGTCATCTCAATACCTGTTTCTTCACAATACAACGTAACCTGATCTTTATCTGTATTAAAGATAAATGGATGATCATATCCTCTTGCCAGTGTAATCTGTTCATTTTCAGTATAAATCTGATCTTTTATACATTTCATTTCTCTAAAGTCAAACGGTGTTCCTGTTACATCCACCAATTCACCTGTTGCAAGTCCATCTGGATCAACACATCCCATCTTATCGGCTTGTATCTGCATATAATGGGCATCAATATTAGATGGCTTTCCACTTAAATTGAAATAAGAGTGATTTGTGATATTAATCAGAGTATCCTGATCTGTAGTTGCCTCATAGTGAAGTTTTAAAGATGCTCCATTAATTGTATATGTTGCATATAAATCAAGTGTACCTGGATATCCTTCTTCTCCATCTTTTGAAACATAATGGAATTTTACACCATTTTCAATCAACTCATAATCAAATACTCTATAAGAAAATCCATCAATTCCACCATGCAATGAGTTTGGACCATTGTTGATTGGAAGTGTATATTGATTTCCATTTAAGGTAAAGTTTCCTTTGGCAATTCGATTGGCAACACGTCCAACCAGAGCGCCAAAGTACTCTCCACCTTTGCATCCATATTCAATTGGTGAATCGTATCCTAACACAACATCTACAGGATTATTGTCTTTATCATTCACAACAATCTTCATGATTGTACATCCATAATTTGTGACATCTACCGAAATGGCATCATTTTTTAATGTTATTACATCAATTCCATTTTCATAATTTGATTTGATTTCAACCATTGTTATTCTCCTAATGTATCTACGAAACGTTTAAATCCATTAATTCCTTCATCATTCATCTTGTATACACCAGCATCTTCCAATACCATAACAAACTTCTTTGTAACTTCTAATTCAACTGTTTTATCAACATTTGCTTCTGTTACATCCAGTGTCTGAAGATACTTGAACCATTCTGCATGATTTGCTAGTTCAGGATGTTTTTCAAAACTATCCTGTCCAATTAGACATTTCTTAATGATTTCAAGTTCTGTTTTTAATCGAGCTGGTAAGACAGCCAACCCCATAACTTCAATTAGACCGATATTTTCTTTCTTAATATGGTGATGCTCAGCATGTGGATGGAAGATACCTAATGGATGTTCATCACTTGTTCTATTATTTCTTAATACAACATCCATCTGGTATAAATCACCTTGTCTTCTCGCAATTGGCGTTACTGTATTATGACGAGTGCCATCCGTATGTGAAATGATATCGCAGCTTTCATCACTATAATCAATCCATTTGTTTAAAATGATTTCTGCTAAATCAATAATGGCTTCTTTTGTGTCTGCTGTTAGACGCAATGTAGATAAAGGCCAGTGTAAAAGTTCAACCTTTACTCCACGAATGACTCTTTCTTCTAATGTAGCAGCATCTTCCATTGGGAAATGATGTCTTCCACCTTGATAATGATCATGCGTCAAGATGGATCCACCAACAATCGGCAAATCAGCATTGCTTCCTGCCATATAATGAGGGAACTTTTCCGTGAAAGCTAACAGATTTTCAAAACTGTTTCGATTAATTACCATTGGAATGTGTTCTCCATTAAAGATAATGCAGTGCTCGTTGTAATACACATAAGGTGAGTATTGCAGGAAATAAGAACGTCCATTTAAATCCATCGGAATAATTCGATGTGTCTGTCTGGCAGGGTGATTCATATGTCCTGCATATCCGACATTTTCCTTACACAACAAACATTTTGGATAACCAGAAGATTTTACTAGTTTTGCCTTCGCGATTTCTTTTGGATCCTTTTCTGGTTTTGATAGATTAATAGTAATCTGAATATCACCATATTTATAGTTATATGTAAACTTTATATTCTTATCTGTTCTAGATTTACGAATATAGTTTGAATTGATTGACAGATTATAGAAATATTCAGTTGCTTCCTTTGGATCCTTTTCATATAAAGCATTGAATGTTTCAACAACTTCTTTTGGTCTAGGCATAATACAATTCATTATTCGCGTATCAAACAAATCTTTTTCTGTTGTATTATCATCAATTAAACCTTTTTCAACAGCATAAGCTAACATATCATCTAAGATATCATAGATGGAAGCTTCTTCCGTTTTCACTCTTTCAAAAGTATCTACTTTCAATAAATCCAGTAATAGATTCACTGAATACGTAA
>JABUSD010000103.1 GCA_021442845.1 Holdemanella sp. | reverse complement strand
TTACATCCTCAATTTTATAATTAAACTTTTCGGTTAAAGATCCGGCTACTTCATCACGAACCATCCATCCCATAGAATCTACATCAAATTTCAATTCGTGTTCTTCATATGGAATATAGATTTCAAATCCTACATATCCATCCTTATAATATGTATTCTCTACATAGCTTTCCGAACGGACTGCCATTGTATAGGTAATCGTATCAAAAGTACGGACAATACGGTTGTTGTCACCGGCATCATTTCCAGGTGCATTATCCGCATCAAATGTTTCGGTACCATCGATATATTTACGGATTGCTCCATAACTGATATATTGAGCATCCTGTCCATCAATAGCTTCATAGATATGAACTTCATTTGAAACCGTATATGTACGTGATGATGTGATAGGATATCCCGGATTGTCTGACTCTTCTACAAAGGCATTGCTCTCCAGATTATAGACACCAAATTTAACGGTATAGACAGTCCCTTCTGCGCCTGCAACAATAAGGGTACTTCCATCCCATACATACCCTGATTCCGTGGAGCTAACGGATTGAATGCGAAGTTGATAATTATCCGCTTCCGCATCGCTTAAAGCTTCTCCGTCTGCTCTTGTAAAGTCTAGACCTGTATTGTTCAAAAAATTAATCTGGGATCCAGCTGCTACCTTTGTATCCGTATCCCCTGTAATGCTAATATCAAATTTATAATCTGTATCCACAAACGTTAGAACAGGCTCTTCTTCGTTCACCGTTTCAACAACATTATTCTCCTCTATTTCAACAATGCTGTCTTCTTCGGTTATGACTTGTTCTTCCTCCTGGGCATAGGTATTGAATGGCAACATGGATGAAAACATTGCGACACTCATACACAATGATAATATACGTTTCTTATTGATAAATCTCATACAAATACGACCTCTTTTCACTCCGAAAACATACTTAACCAAGGATATTCTACAATAGATTGTCACAATATTCCATATTTTTGCACACAAAATGAAAAAACGGTATAAATTTCATGAAAATAAGCGTTTTGTGACATTATTTGTCACATTTATGTATAAAAAAAAGGAACTATAACAGTTCCTTAATTAGTAGTACCGTGATGACAGATCATTGATTTTTCCTTTGTGATCGGTCTAAAGATATATCCTCTTTCCTTATAATATTCAATAATCTTAGGAAGAGCTTCTACGGTCGTATCCTTACCAGATGCATCATGGAACAGCAACATGATCTGATCCATTGAATCTGTACATGAGTTTTCAATGATAAAATCGGTATCCATCATGGCTCCCGCTGCATCACCACTGCTGACATTCCAGTCATAGAACTGATATCCCTTATTGACAACATCCACGACTAGATCCGACATGATGCCTTTACAGTAGTTTGCGGATACACTATTGGATGCACCTCCTGGGAATCGAATGATATCTGGTTTATAACCAATCAATTCCTTAACCATAGCTCCAACATTGTTCAAATCTTCATAATAGGCATCCTTTGAACTATAAAGGTAAGCATAATCATGTGTATATGTATGAAGTCCAATCGCATGTCCTTCATCCGCTGCACGTTTAATATATTCATTCTTATTCTGTCCACATCCAGTGACAAAGAATGTTGCCTTTACTTTATACTTCTTTAAGATATCCAATACTTTTTCCGTATTGTAGCTTGGTCCATCATCAAATGTTAAATAGACAACCTTCATAGTAGCTTCATCGTTTTCTTCGATTGTCAATGTCTTTGTATATGTATTCTTATTACCAGAACGATCCGATACTGTATATTCAATCTTATAAGTACCTGGTTCATTGAAATCGACATCTTCTTTGATTTGACATTTTGGATCTGGATCTAAGTCATCTTTGACTTTGACATCTTCTAAATCAATGACAGTTCCCTGCATGATTTTTTCTTCTTCTTTGAAATCTTCAATTGTAGGTGCTTCATCATCTACTTTACGGATTAATTTACATTCTTTTTCAGTTGTATTCTTATATGCATCCGTTGCCGTAACAATAACATCATATTTTCCTTTTTTCTTCTCATCATCCTTGATATCCACTTTCAATTTATATTCTGAGAAGTCTTCACAGGATTCAACAAACTTATTGGCATCTACATCCCCTACTGTATCCGTTGTAACATCCTTTACCTTTAATTCAGGCCCCTTAATATCCTGAATAGAGAATGTACATGGAAGCGTTATATCCTTATAGGTATAATTTGTCTTAATATCCTGGATCTTGGATGTATCAAGCTTCTTATCAATCTTTACATCCTCTTTGCTTCCCATAAATACAAAGCGGATATTATCCTTATAATCATACTTTTCACCAACATTGATTGTTACATTATCACTTTTTAGAATCAATGGATTAAAGAATAGATATCCTACTGTTCCTAAAATTCCAATCAATAATACAATAAATATATACTTAAAAATCTTTCTTGTCTTTCTCTTCTTTTTCTTTTTCATATGAAATT
>JABUSD010000220.1 GCA_021442845.1 Holdemanella sp. | reverse complement strand
TAGAAGCCGAAAACCGTTGCGGTTTTATTAAAGATGACAACACCAACATTGACTTTTGTTGAATTGGTTGGAAGTTTGTCTTTCATCTCTTTCAACATGGCAAGGGCTTTATCTACCGTTGTATCACTTGTAGACTTATCAAGTACAAAAACCAAGTCAGAATCTAAACTTTCAGCTTCAATCGATAAAGTCACATCCGATTCAAAATTCGCATCCAGTTGTGTAGCTTTTTTTGACTTGTTGTAGGAAATGATTCCATTTTCCGCAAAAGCAGTTAATGCAGTACCAAATGCCATCATGACAGTTAAGACTACACTAAGTGCTAAGCCTGTTATTTTTTTCAAATTCATTTGTAAACCTCCCTATAATTCACATACTGTGCATTCCTATATTATTATAAATTACGAAAAAAAAAAAAACATACTTAAAAACTTACGAAAATAGAGAAAGATACGAGTGTATCAAAATAAAAAACACATAATCCAGGATTATGTGTCATATTCTATAGTCCATCCAATTCTCTTAGTTCATCGAGCATTTCCGCTTCTTCATCTCTATATTCAGGCTGTTCCAAGTCTTTGTCTAAGAATGGTCTGAATTCTGGAAGTAATAAGGTAGCGCCTAACATCGCAAGCGCTCCAAATCCAAAGAAGAACCAGCAGAATGCATATAATGGTAAATACGTTGGATCTGTATATGTCAGATACAACGGGAATATATCAAAGAATAAGATGACTAACATCTTAAGTGGTTTCTTTGATGCGAAAAAGAAGGCATTACGAAGCAAATGCAAAGTTGTATCCGCAAAGGCTGCGATAACAGGAAGCAAATATAAGAAAGCAACCAGAGCTAAGAATGTCATCGCATATAAACCATATTTGAAGATTGTAAGGAAACCTGCACCCATAATACAGATACGGATTTCAACAATCATACAGATCATAAATAAGACAAAGACAATCCATACGATTACAGCCTGTTTAAAGTTGTTCTTAAAGCCAATCCAGAATTCCTTGAATGGATTAATCGCTCCCTTTGTACGTAAGCATCTAAGCATCACATGATACAGTGCCACTAGACCTGGACCAATGGTGATAACGGGAATGCTGAAGATAATAAAGGTTAAGTTGGCTGCGATAATAATCCAGCATTTGTTCATAAAGCGACCAAAGAAGCTGTCATTGTCTAAAAAACTGCTAATGAATGTATTCATATTACTATTCCTCAAATATAAATTCTAAAAATCTTTCTATCGTTTCAATATGCTGTGTATTGGCACCAATGCCAATTGCACAGCTATCTGTATATATATTATACTTTTTCATTAGGCAACTGTCACTGATATCTATACCAATTGGAACAGGATCTTTACTATATTCTTCATCAAATGGAACAGAATATATAAAACGATCACCATATTTCGCTTTGATATTCTTACATTCATCACGATTCAAGTCAAGTAATCGACCACTCTTTCCAAGTAATTCCATGGAATCCACTGGCATCGTTACACAATCCAATGTACCTGCATCGGTATAAGCGATAAAGGATTCAAAATAAGAGTTCCCTGTCTCATTGTTTCCATAATCAAAGAAAGCGACATTATTGAATTCTACCTTCTTTTCACTTAAATCAAAGTTACAATAGTCTACAAATTTATTATAGAGTTCTGAATCAGTACCCACATCTGCATTTGTATTTGTAAAGGTAACATAGAACCAGTAATCCTTTACAGAATTGAAATACTGATTGACTGAAAAGCTCATAAAAAAGACAACAAAAATGACACCGACAATCAAAATCCAGTAATATTCCCAGATATATTCAATTTTAGGAATGAAACCAGGTATCTTTTTAATTTTTTCGCGTTCTTCTTTTAAGAAACTCTTCAATCTATCCATACTATTACCTCAAATATTAGTCAATCTTTTTAAAGTGGATTTGAATGGCAGGGTAATCACCGACAATAAATGGGAATGTATATCCACCACTCATTAAAGCTTCTCCAGTAAAGACTTCCACTTTATTGATATATTCTTCACGCACTTTATGATTTCCAACAATTTCAAATGTACGACCTGCTTCAGGCATTGTCTTTTCATCAATCATATATTTAGCGTTAGGATCTAAACCTTTTAAGCGTAAATTCACTAAAGGCTGGTTTGGCTGCACATCCGTAACAACCATATTCAATAAGACTTCCTTTTGATCCATAGAAACGATTTCCCATGATTCAAACCAGTCCTGATTCATCTTTGTCAGACGATAGTATTTACCATCCTGAATGACATGATAATACTTCTTGAACTGAACAATCTGTTCCTTGATTTCCAATTTATCTTCATCGCTTAGCTTTTCAGGGTCTAATTCATACCCAAATGTACCCGACATAGCAACAATGGCACGCGTATTTAACGGTGTGCTTCTTCCTGTCTGATGGTTTGGTGAAGCCGAAACATGGGCACCAATAGAACTGATCGGATATCCAA
>JABUSD010000206.1 GCA_021442845.1 Holdemanella sp. | reverse complement strand
CCCTTTTCTAATTTTTCTTTTCTTTTTCCGGTGGCAATAACACTTAATGGATATTTCTTATCAAATGCCCATATGAAATAACACCCGATTGCCCCTGCTCCAATTAAACATACTTTTTTCATATTCTTATCAAACTCCTATTTTTACTCCTTTTCAAGATGAATGGATTATTTTTTTAAAAAGATTGTTCTATAATAAATTATAGAGTTGGAGGGCATACTATGGAAAGAAAATACCCAAATTTAAGCAAACCTCTTATAGTAGGAAGAACAACATTTAGAAATCGAATGTTTTCAGCTCCTATGGGAGGAACTGATATCACAAATGATGGTTGTATTGGGCCAAAATCAAAAGCATTTTATGAATTGAGAGCCAAAGGAGGCGCTGGTGCTGTGACTGTAAGTGAGTGCATGGTACATGAAAGCGATGGATCGCATGCCTATCGTTTGAATCCAGCCATCCTGAATTCTTTGGCAAGTGCTACGTATGCAGCCGATGCCATCCGCAGACATGGTGCGATTCCTTCTATTGAATTATCCCATTCTGGTATGTTTGCTGGAACCTATATGACAGATAAATCCAAACAGAAATCATTAAGTCAATATGGCCCAAGTGATACGGTGCGTGCGGATGGTGTTGTGGTAAAAGCTTTGACAAAGGAAATGATGCAGGAAATCATAGAAGGCTATAGAAGTACAGCAGAAATGGCAAAACGCGCCGGTTTTGAAATGATTATGATTCATGGTGGACATGGCTGGTTAATCAACCAGTTCTTATCGCCTTTATTTAATAAAAGAGACGATGAATATGGTGGATGTCTAGAGAATCGCTGTCGCTTTGCGATTGATGTCTTAAAAGCTGTTCGTGAAGCCGTCGGGCCATTCTTTCCCATTGAATTTAGAATGAGTGGTTCTGAATTTGTTGAAGGTGGATATGATATTGAAGAAGGTATTGAAATCGCAAAAATGATAGAACCTTATGTCGATATTATCCATGTATCGGCTGGTACCTATCAGAAAACATTTGGCATCACCCACCCTTCTATGTTTGAAGATCATGGAAGAAATGCATTCCTTGCCGCCAAAATCAAAAAACATGTATCAAAACCTGTCGCAACGATAGGTGGATTGAACGATCCCGATCAGATGGAAGAAATCATTGCTTCTGGCAAAGCCGATATTGTCTATATGGGGCGTGCCTTACTGGCTGATCCATTCCTTCCAAATAAAATCATGGCCAATAAAGAAAATGAAATTGTACGCTGCCTTCGCTGTTTTACCTGTATGGCAGAACGTGCTGCCACATCCACTCGCCGTTGTACCATCAATCCATTAATCGGTCGAGAAGATGAAGGGGATGAAGTCTATCCAGCTCCTATAAAGAAAAAGGTATTGATAGCTGGTGCCGGTCCTGGTGGATTATACGCTGCTTATACAGCCGCTAGACGAGGACATGATGTCATTCTTTGCGAAAAGGAAAATGAAGTAGGTGGTATTCTAAAAAGCGAACAAGCTATTCCATTTAAATGGGAGATGTACCAATTATCAAAGACCTATGAATTGTTCTGTAAACAATGGAATGTCGATATCCGTCTAAACACAACCGTTACCAAAGAATATGTCGAAAAAGAGAGTCCTGATGCCCTTATTATCGCGATTGGTTCTTCTCCGCTTGTTCCCCCAATTCCTGGATTGGATAAAGACAATGTCATCATTGTAAATAATTATTATAAAGAAAAAGAGAAAGTAAATGATGAAGTTGTTGTCTTTGGTGGAGGTCTAGCTGGATGCGAATGTGCCATCCATCTTGGTATGGAAGGAAAACATGTGCATATCGTTGAAATGCGTGATATGTTAGCACCGGATGCCAATGTTCGTCATAGACCGCTTCTATTAAAAGAAATTGATAAATATGCTACGGTGCATACTGGCTATAAAGGATTGGAAGTAACCGATACCGGTATCCTTTGTGAAGATAAAGATGGAAACAAAGTCCTTGTTCCAGGTAAAACCATCATCTGCGCTTTAGGTCAAAGATCCAATACATACAGTGAATTATTGGATACAGCTCCATTTGTTAGAGTCATCGGAGATGCATCCAGAGTATCTACAATCACAAATGCCGTCTATTGGGGATATCATGCAGCATTAGACATTTAAAAAGGCTTTTTAAAGCCTTTTTTATTTATGTACAGGAACAACTGCCTTAAAGATTAAGGTTTCACTTCCTCGATTCTGTAAAGAATGGGATTTCCCTTCTGGACAGTAATGGCATTGTCCTGGTAATACGATTTCTTCACCATCTTCTACAACGATGGTTCCGACTCCTTTTTCCACAAAGATGATTTCACTAGTACCACTGTGCTGATGGAATCCAATTGTATTTCCTGGTTCTAATCTTCCCAATAATATCTTATTATGTTCATCCACAATCATGCGAGCATGGAAGGTTCCTTCTCCTCCATTGAAATGTTCCATATGTTTTTAATTGGGAA
>JABUSD010000414.1 GCA_021442845.1 Holdemanella sp. | reverse complement strand
TTCAATGGTAATATCATGAAATCAAATGTAAAATCATGGATTCTTTTCTTATTGTCTGTCTTTGTATTATGGCAGATACTTGCAATGACAATTCATAATCCATTTATCATGCCTTATCCATATGAAGTGATACTAACAATGATCTCCTTTCTGACATCCTTGAACTTTTATAAGGCAATTGGAATTTCTTTTCTAAGAATCTTTATTTCTGTCTGTTTATCCTTTCTGCTTGCCTTTGTGCTTTCCTATGCAAGTTTAAGGTTTAACTTTATTCGTTCATGGACAGAGAAGATGATGGTGATTATACGAACTGTACCGAATGTAGTATTGATTGTGTTATTTCTATTCTGGTTTTCAAGAGAAGTGGTAACATTTCTAGTATCATTTCTATTGTTGTGTCCAATCATCTATGAAAGTGTTTTTAGAGGACTATTGGATATAGAAAGAGAATGGAAAGATGTATTGATGATGTTTAAACAGCCATTTATGACAAAGTTTAAATATGTACATCTGCCCCTTTTAAAGACAACGGTCATATCCAGTTTAGTAGTTGCCTGTTCTATGGGATTCAAGGTCGGCATTATGGCAGAAATACTAGGACAGGTTCCTTTAGGCATAGGAAGACAGATCCAGTTAGCTAAGCTGGATGTAAATTTAACGGTTGTTCTAGCCTGGGCTATATGGATTGTATTGTTCGTGTTTATATTGAATGCACTATTAAAGATTGTAGAAAGAAGGATTTCATGATTATAAGACATGCGAAATACAATGAAATTGATTGTATTGATGAAATTTATGAAAACGCAAGGAATTTTATGCATAGCCATGGAAATCCGAATCAGTGGGTGAATGGATATCCATCAAAAATCGATATTGAAAATGATATGAAATTGGATAAGCTATATGTCTTAGATCATGAAGGAAGTATTGAAGGAGTCTTCTTTCTATCGGATGGAATCGATCCAACCTATAACTATATTGAAAATGGACAATGGCTAAATGAGGAAGAATATGTCGTAATCCATCGAATCGCCAGTGCCATGAAAAGAAGACGCATTGGGGATATCATCATTCAGGATTGTCAGAAACGATTTGATAACATTCGCATCGATACCCATTACGATAATAAACCTATGCAGAATATGCTGATGCGAAATGGATTTCATCATGTTGGAACAATCTATTTAGAAGATGGAAATCCAAGAAGCGCATATCATTGGTGTAGACATTGTAATATTGGTGAAAATTAGGTAAACTAGTCAAAGAGGTGATTATAAATGGCTTTTGAATCATTACAGGAACGCTTAAGCAAAGCGTTTAAGAATATCTCCGGAAAAGGGAAATTAACGGAAAGCAATATGACAGAAATGCTGAAGGAAGTGCGCATGTCACTTCTTGAAGCCGATGTTAATTATACGGTAGTAAAGAATTTCATTGAAAGCGTAAGAGAAAAAGCATTAGGACAGGAAGTAATGGAATCATTAAATCCTGGACAGATGGTTGTCAAGATTGTACGTGATGAACTACAGGAATTATTAGGGCAGGAAGATGCCCGTATCAATTTTAGCAAGACAGGCATGACAACCGTCATGATGGTCGGTCTACAAGGTACAGGTAAAACAACAGCAGCGGCTAAAATTGCCCGTTACTGCAAGAAGACATTGTCAAAGCGCGTTTTACTGGTAGCCTGCGATATTGTACGTCCAGCAGCCATTGAACAGTTACAGACATTAGGAAAGAGCATTGATGTCGAAGTCTTTACATTAGGGCCAGAAGTCAGTGCTGTCAAGACAGCAAGAGAAGCATTAAAATATGCCAAGGATCGTCAGAAGGAATTGGTTATCTTTGATACGGCTGGTCGTTTGCATATTGATGAAGCCTTGATGAACGAGCTTTCTGAAATGAAAGAAATCGTTCATCCAAATGATATCCTATTAACTGTCGATGCGATGACAGGACAGGATATCGTTACGGTCGCAAAGGAATTCAATGATAAATTATCCATTACCGGTTTAGTAGTCACTAAGATGGATGGTGATGCACGTGGCGGTGGTTTATTATCCGTAAGAAGCATTACCAATGTACCAGTTCTATTTGTATCCAATGGTGAAAAGGTAGAAGATCTAGAGGCATTCCACCCAGACCGTATGGCAAACCGTATCTTAGGTATGGGTGATGTTGTCACACTAGTTGAACAGGCTGAAGAAAAATTGGACAAGAAGGCTGTGGAAGAAACGGCTAAGCGTATGTCTAAGGGAGTCTTTACTTTTGATGATCTGTTAAGCCAATATGACCAGCTGGAAAAAATGGGATCCATGCAGGGAATTATGAAGATGATTCCAGGCTTAAATAAGATGGCAGGAAAAGTGGATGATGAACAGATGAACCAGCAGATGCGACGCAATCGAGCTATCATCCAGTCTATGACACCAAAGGAAAGGGAAAATCCTTCCATTCTAAAGGCATCCAGAAAGAACCGTATCGCCAAAGGTGCTGGTGTCAAAGTTATGGAT
>JABUSD010000194.1 GCA_021442845.1 Holdemanella sp. | reverse complement strand
TCCGTAAGGTCAGCCAGGAAAAGCTGCGTTCGATTATCGGCTATGTACCACAGAAAGGGATTCTGCTGCAGGGAACGATTGAATCCAATCTGATGTATGCCAATAAGGATGCATCAATAGAAGAGATTGAAAAGGCATTGGAGATTTCCCAGTCGAAGGAATTTGTTGATGCCAAGCCAAAGGGCAAGGAAGAAGAAATCTCCCAGGGTGGTACCAATGTATCTGGTGGACAGAAACAACGCCTATCGATTGCCCGTGCTATTGTGCGCAAACCGCAGATCTATATCTTTGATGATTCCTTTAGCGCATTGGATTTCAAGACGGATGCTACCCTTCGGGAAGCCTTGATGAAATCGTGCAAGGAAACCGGATCAACTGTATTGATTGTTGCCCAGCGTATATCTTCCATCTTGCATGCTGACCAGATCATCGTATTAGATGAAGGGATTATGGTTGGAAAGGGAACACATGAAGAACTGATGGAGTCCTGTGAAATCTATCAGGAAATCGCCTATTCCCAATTAAGTAAGGAGGAACTTGCTCATGCCAAAGACTAAATCAAAAAAGACAGGGCATGGTCCTATGGCTAGAACAACCGAGAAATCAAAAGATTTCAAAGGTACCATGAAAAAGCTGATCAAGTATCTAGCTCCTTATAAATTTACCTTCCTATTTGGAATTATCGCTGCTGTTGTATCGGTTATTATCAGTGTCATTGGTCCAAAGATCATCGGTAATTTAATCACGGAAGTTGCTGAAGGCTATATGCGTAAAGTACAGGGAACAGGTGGCATTGATTTTGACAACATATTTAAAATTGTAAAGACATTGCTTTATATCTATCTATTAAGTACTGCATTTGAATATATACAGGGATTCTTAATGTCTGGTGTATCCAATAAGATTGGATATAAGATGCGTAAGGAATTGAACTTAAAAATAGATAAGCTTCCTTTATCGTATTTTGATAAGACAACCCATGGAGATGTATTATCCCGTTTTACCAATGATATTGATACATTGACACAGTCATTGAATCAGACATTGACATCCATTATTACCAATATCGTTAAAATTGCTGGTTTTTTAACTATGATGATCTATATCTCATGGAAGATGACATTGATGGCATTGATTGTCGTTCCATTATCATTATTTGTTGTATTGTTTGTGGTGAAACGATCACAGAAGTATTTTAAAGCCCAGCAGGATAATCTAGGAACTGTCAATGGACATATCGAAGAGATGTATGCTGCCAATCTGATAGTTAAAGCCTTCAATGGTGAAAAGCAGAGCATGGATGAATTTAATACATATAACGATGCCTTATATGGAAGTGCATGGAAATCACAGTTCTTATCGGGTATGATGCAGCCACTTACAACATTGATTGGAAACTTAGGGTATGTAGGAGTCTGTATTTTAGGAGGATATCTTGCGATTCATGGAGAGATTAAAGTAGGGGATATTCAATCCTTTATCACGTATACAAGAAACTTTACCCAGCCAATCAATCAGATTTCCCAATCGATGAATATGTTACAATCAACGGCGGCTGCAGCAGAACGTGTCTTTGAATTCTTAGAAGAAAAAGAAGAAGAAAAGGACATCGAAGAAAGCATTCCGGTATCGTATCAGGGAAAACCGCTTATTCGTGGACAGGTTATCTTTGAAAATGTCTGTTTTGGATATACACCGGATAAGATGGTTATCAATGATTTCTCTATGTATGTCAAAGCGGGACAGACAATTGCCATTGTTGGCCCAACCGGAGCCGGGAAGACAACGATTGTCAAGCTATTAATGCGCTTCTATGAATTGAATAGCGGTGGCATCTATATTGATGGTCATAACATCAATACATTCACAAGAAAAGATTTGCGATCCCTTGTCGGTATGGTATTGCAGGATGCCTGGCTATTTGAAGGGACAGTTATGGAAAACCTTCGTTTTGGTAGAATGGATGCCACAGATGAAGAAATCAAGGCCGCTGCCAAGGCAGCCCATGTCAACCACTTTATCGAAACGTTAGAACATGGCTATGACACAATGCTCAATGATGATAACTCTAACATATCACAAGGGCAAAGACAGCTATTGACCATTGCCAGAGCCTTCTTAGCCGATCCACAGATTCTGATTCTAGATGAAGCCACATCCAGTGTGGATACACGTACAGAAATCTTGATTCAAAAGGGTATGGATGAATTGATGAAGAATCGTACCAGCTTTGTCATTGCCCATCGACTATCCACAATCCGTGATGCAGACTCTATCATCGTCATGAATAAAGGGGATATTGTCGAGGTTGGTAACCATGAAACTTTAATAGCTAAAAATGGTTTCTATACAAATCTTTATAATTCACAATTTGAGAATAGACAGGAAGAGGAGTAATCCTCTTCTTTTTTACTTGCATTGTCATCTATCCTGTGATATTATTATTAGGCACTTAGGGGTGTCGTCCAAAGGCTAAGATAGCGGTCTCCAAAACCGTTGATGTGGGTTCGATTCCTAC
>JABUSD010000201.1 GCA_021442845.1 Holdemanella sp. | reverse complement strand
ACATCGATTTTGAAGAAGCAACAATTGATGTCAACAAGCTGATGTACAAAAGAAACTGTGGTCTTAACATGCGCAAAACACTTGCAGTCAAAGGCATGAAAGAAGAAAAAAGTGGATGGTATCTTGGAAGCACCAAAACACCAAAGTCAAACAGAAAAATCAAGATAGGTTCAATGCTTCTGAAGGAACTGAAGGAATTCAGGGCAATACAGTTGCAGAACCAATTGCAGTATGGTGAATACTACCACTTCCAATATCTGAAGGATGAAAAGGATGAAAAGGGATTCCCAATTCAAAGAATTATGACTGTAGAATCATATATACCCGTGGCACTGCCAAAGGCTGAATTCGTGTTCAAAAAGGAAAATGGTGAATTATCTACCATGGATTCATTCAAGTATGCTTCAAGGGTCATTCATTACGATTTATGCATCGATTTCAATTTCCATTCACTTCGACACACCCATGCAACAATGCTTATTGAATCAGGTGTGTCACCAAAAGCAGTTCAGGAAAGGTTAGGACATGACAGGATTGAAACCACACTTCAAACTTATACACACAATACAGAAGAAATGGCACAAGGTGCAGTGGATGTTTTTGAAGAAAGAATCAGCAAGCAGATTGCCTGCAAATAGCTTTTTCTTGTCCACAGTAAAATCAATGTGGACAAATGGTGGACAAATCGCTATTTTTGCAGACAAAAAATCGCTGAAACCCTTGATTTTACTTACTTAATAGGCATACAGTTTCAACATGATAAGTTTGTCGAATAGAAAAATCGAATTGATTCCATATAGCACTACACAACACCTACAACCATTGAAAACACAAGGGTTTGATGGAAATGTAAATTCATAACAATACCATTCAACACCACACAATTCGATGCGAATCTGTGTCAATGTGGACAAATGGTGGACATTGTCCACAAATTAAAAGGGAAGCCAATCAGCTTCCCTTTAACTATATTATTCTTCATCCCTATATTCAATTAGTTCTTCCACTTTGCATCCTGTCAGATGGCATATAATGTTCAGGGAATCCAATGTGATTGACTTGCCTTCACGAAGCCTTTGCAGTGTGCTTTGTGGCAAGATGTTTTCCTTTCTGATTCTATAAGTGTTGTAACCTGCATCAGCAAGCTTCTGAAGTATGTCATTGTAGATAATCATGTTAAATCCTTTCTATATTTCGATTGGTCTTTCAGGATATAAGTCATTGAACATTTCTTCTTCTGAATCATATCCATCTGATTCTAATCTATCCTTCTTTGCTTTATCTATGACATAGAACCATGACTGTTCATCTTCAGGAATATCTTCCTGTTCAAAATACTTCTGCAATGCTTCCTGTTTTTCTGATGCTTCAATAACACACATCTTTGATGAACTATAACCCATTTCATCCTTCATGATATACCATTTATTCATCTAAATCATCCTTTCTTTCATACATCATTTCCTTTGCCCTGTCCTGCGCATCCTTCTTTGTGTCACTGAAGAAGTATTCGCAATCAATTTCATTGCCATCATCATCAGTGATTTGAATCAGGAAGCATTTTGTGATTCTTGCCTTCATAATTTCACCATAGCACCTTTCTGAATTGTTTTAAAGTATTCTAGTTCTTCTATGATTCCCCTATCATAAGGGAATCGATTTGATTGTTCTTCCAACTGTTCAATGACCTTCTGAAGTTCATCTTGATTGATTCTGTCTAATTCATCAGGTCTTAATTCGTATAACTTCATGCTTCCTTCACTTTCCATTCCTTCCTCTCTGCCGAAGATGATTTTGCCGAGATCATCAGCGCCAAGCTGACACATAGTCCTAAAGATGTGCTTAAAGCCTTGGCGGAAGCCAAAGAACCGAATCATGACCCTGATCCGGAAGTTCAGCAAACTTATGACGAGGAAGCACGCCAAGCATACAAAGAGTTGACGGAGAAACAAGCGTTTGTTGAAGACTTCTTTAACAAAGAAATCAAAATATCGCTCAATTATCTCCAGTTGATAAGCATGAAACAATTAAAAGCATATATGAAACAAAAGTAATAAAGTATGAAAATAGGATTCCAACTACTTATCCTGATAGCAATTTGTCTTTCTTGCAAGGATGAGCATATCTTCGATTTATCTCCTTCCGAACGGAACGCAAAACATATCAGCGAACTGAGGAAGGAGCTTACAGATGCTCCTCATGGATGGTGCGTCACCTACTTTCCCCGAACAGATTCATTGCTTTTTACGGATGTCAAGGCCCCCATATCAAGCTATGAGTACAACAATAATTACGGATATGGTGGGCACTGCTTCTTCATGAAGTTTTCGGGCGACGGAACAGTGGAAACCATAGCCGACTATGACGAGCAGAGTCTGGCAGACAGCCGGATAAGTGAATTCGAAGTAAGCCAGAATACATTCACTCAATTGAGTCTCACCACTTACAACTATCTGCATCGTCTGGTAAACAACCAATTCGCCGCTTCTTCCGATTTTCTTTATACAGGTAGAGACGTTGATGGTAACCTCGTTTTTCGAACAGCTTCATACATAGA
>JABUSD010000163.1 GCA_021442845.1 Holdemanella sp. | reverse complement strand
GGTGCTGGAATCCTTGGAATCATGCTTAAGAAATGTAAAGAATAAATAGTAAATGAAAGACCTGAAAAACACAGGTCTTTTTTTATAAAGAGTTTGACAATAATATATATATCCTCTATACTTACACCATAAACAAAAAAATGACATTGAGTCATTTTTGTGGTTTTAAGGAAATGTTAAGGTTATTTTAGTTTAACATTAATGAATCTTCCATATACTAGAATCATACAAAGAGAGAAACAGGAATGGAGAATAGATTATGAAAAAACAATTATTCGCAATCGTAACATCCGCTATGATGATGATATCTTTTACACAGAGTGCATTACTTGCCAATGAAAATGAAATGATAGATGGACAGGAAATTGTAGAAGTACAGGAATCTGTACAATCAGAAGAACCGGAAAGGGAACCAATCGAATTTTCAATCGCAATTCGTTTTTCAAAGAAAGTAACGCTTGTAACGACTATGGATAGTATGATTATTGGCTATGGCAATCGTCCATCTGATTATTTCACTTACTATAAGCCTTGTGATGGAGAAATGATTTATTTTGAATGTGAGGATGGATCAAAGTATACAGGAACATTGAAATATTATCAGACCAGAGATATTACTGTTTACTATAACGTAATTAATATAACGGATTATATGGATCCAGCACTTATCGATGATCCTGTTGAACCAACGAAAGAGAATTCAAACTTAGAAGTCAATATGGATGTAAATTCACCGGTTTCAACAGATAAAACAGATGAAAAAGTAGCTGAAAATACTGTAGTAAATACAAATACCGCATTACCAGTAACTACAAATGCGATTGCTCCTGTACAGACTGGAACACAGAATAATTTAGGTTTATGGATTGGCATCATGGGTGCATCACTTGCTGGTATTGGAGTGCTTATCCTATTCAATAGAAAACGCAAATAAGACATTGTTCTTATTTGCTTTTTTTTGCAATTAAGGTCCTAAATTTTTATATCTAACGTTCTTATATTTTCCTGTATTCTTCGGTACTCTTAAAGTATCAAAAGATTGAATAAGGAGAAAAATATGTTAGTTAATACAAAAGCTAAAGTTGGTGTATTTGCCATTGCACTTGGTGCGTATCTTCCTCAGTTTCCATCGCTGGTTCCTGAATTTGAAGAACAATACAAGGAATTTAAGAAGACGATTCCAGATTCGGTTGAAATTGTGGATGGTGGAATTGTTACGACAAAAGAATTATCCGCAAAGGCAGGGGATAAATTCCGTGCTGCTGATGTTGATTTAGTCATTCTACAATTGTTAACATACGCAACATCGTATAATATGCTTCCAGCTGTCCGTGATCTGGATGTACCTGTTGTACTTGTCAATGTGCAAAAGCTAAAGGCTCCTGATTATGCCAACACGGATACGCCAAAATGGTTAGGTGAATTGTATGCATGTGGGGCTGTCGGCGAAATGGTTGCAGATCTAGAAAGAGCGGGTAAGCGTCATGCGGTTATTACTGGCGTTGTTGAAGGTGGCGATCCATATGTACAGAAAGAAATTGAAGAATGGTGCAAAGCGGCTCAGGTTCGTAGACGATTCAGAAATACAAACCTTGCCCAGATTGGAAGACCTTACCCAGGTATGATGGATTTATATATCGATGAGACAAACCTATATCACAGAATGTGGGTGTATACAAAACAGTTTGACTGGGAAAAGATGTGGGCAATTGCCGATGATATTACCGATGAAAACGCAATTCGTGCAAAGGCAGAAGATATCCTGGATACATTTGAAATTGAAGGTGGTGCTACTGTTGAAACCGTATGGGATATGGCACGCTATGTAGTTGCCTTTGAACAATGGGTTAAAGAGGAAGAACTTGGATTTATCGCATCCCACTATGATGGATTCGCACAGGGAATTGCCGGTAAATTGGATAGTATGCTGATTCCTGCCTTCTCGATGCTGATTAAACAGGGAACTGCCTGTGCGGTTGAAGGGGATATCAAGGTGGCGATGGCAATGTCCATTCTTAAGACAATTTCGGGAACAGGACAGTTATCCGAAATGTACTCCATCGATTTCAATGAAGACATCTGTATCATTGGACATTCTGGTTCAGGGGATGCGGATATTTCCCAGGCACATAAACCTACAATGAAGATTGTTCCTGTCTTCCATGGTAAAGCTGGTGGTGGATATCTAACGCAGTTCTATCCTCCTGTTGGTGATGTAACATATTTAGGAATTACGCAGGATCGCAATGGTAACTTCAAATTTGTCGTAGCAGAAGGGGTCAATGAACCAGGTCCTATCTTCATGTTTGGTGATACAAATATGCGTACCCGCTTCTCATGTGGTGCAAGAGAATTCTGTAATAAGTGGTCAGAAGCAGGTCCTACACACCATATGGCAGCCGCTGTTGGTAGACATATCGATACAATTCTTAAGGTAGCCAAGATTTTCAACGTCCCTGTGGATGTAATTACACGATAATTTTTTAAAAAGAGCCTATCATTATACTGAACCCAATTAGTTGGACCAAGAATTATGAATGATATGACCTAGGTCATATCA
>JABUSD010000401.1 GCA_021442845.1 Holdemanella sp. | reverse complement strand
TTGCTGGTAATTGAATTTCTGGTTCTTTTTTTCCAAATAGTTTATCGAATAATCCCATATTCTTACTCCTTTTTTTCTCTTTGATTATAGAATACCTCTATAGAATCCATATTTACCTATGTCCCTGATTCATCTGTACCTATCGATCCTATTTATAGAATTCCTTTCATAATGCATATTCCATTCCTGCTCATTTTTATATGCATTACTATAATCACTATTATTTTACACTGATATGAAAGCTCTTACAATACATGAATAATAACTTGTGCAAAACTTGTCATTGGTTTTATGGTACAATCCTGTACCCGAAGTGTACAGACAAAATAGTCATCCTTTCTGGCATCCTCTGGAATAGAGATGGTTGTACACTCCTTCCACGGTTCCCAGATAAAGAGATTTTCTTTTCCCTGATAGGTTGTATAAGAACATGTCCACATACATCCATAATCATCGCCATCTGGTTCTATTATCGTTGTGTTTAAATCGACATTCAACCCTTTTTCTACATAGATATCTTTAGCTTCCACTTCGATAACAGGGGCATGATTGGCTTCATCAAATTCCTTATAACACCATTCAATACGAGCTGCCCAGTCTTCATGATAAGCTTTTATATATGGATTGATACGAATACCTTCTCCGGTAAATGGATTTCCCCCTTTTGGCTTGTCTTTTTCATCCGTGAAAAGTCTTCCTAATAGGGTTCCATACGTATAGTTTTCTAAACCTCTTAATCCAAAGGATATCAATGGAATATATGTATTGCTGTCTCCTTCGCCAATAAAGTCATATTGATCAAAGACGATATCTTCCAATCCTGGAAAGCCAAAATCAATCTTATTGGTCAATCCAAACTGATAGATTTCTGCTTCCCCTGGGATTCTTCTTCCATCCATCATCAGATGGTATTCATCGGCTAATGCACTGGTACCATTGACAATATTTTCCTTCATCCATTTTGACTTAAAACAATCTCTCATATCCTTCTGGCTTCCAATCGATGCAAAATAAGCGCCATATCCATATTCTGGATACAACAGTTCAATATCAGGATAGATTTCAGGTATCCTGTTATCTAGCCAGCTGTTATCCTGTCCAATTAATCCATCAAACATACCCAATATTTTTGCCTTGGAGCATACTTTCTGATAGATATCATTCCATTTTTCAGTATCATGATAACATTCATAAATAGAAAGAAGGGCTCGAACAATGGTATTGATACCACCCCATGACTGCAGATAGATAGGTTCCATTGAATCATCCAATAGATACTCTTTAATCAAATTAGAACCGTCTGTATCAAAGCGTACATCTCCTTCAAATTCAATATTTCCATATTTTGTGATGCTTAGCATATATTCTGGACTTGGATAGCTTTTATCATGCTTGATTAAATATGGATAGGCCTTGGCATAAGAATTTTTCCATAGATTTTCAATCCATCCCATTGGAAATGGTCTAAATTCCATCAGTTTTCCACCTTCTGGATCTGGTCCTCTTGTCTTTTTTGGCCTTGCTAGACCGGCTAATCCACTTGTTCGATAATGAGGTGTCACCTGTTCCAATGTTGTACCTTTTCCATCGCCATTGAAATGAAACTGGCTTGATGTATAAATAACACCTAATACATCCAGTTCATTCAGATATAACGATAAGTGAATCATGGAATTCATATCATCGACTTCCATATCCGTTGTGATTATTGTTCTTGGTTTCATAGTCTTTGTCTCCTTATATTAATCCTTTTAAATCGATATCCACAATCTGTTTTTCATCATAGTGTCTTTGATTATCAAAAAACATCATCATATAGATAATTGAAAGTGGACCGTAAGCAGAATGTTTGCAAAAGCATGCTGTAAGAACACCGGTAAAAACTGCAGAAACCACCATCATAACGGCAATTATAACAGAGCCATAGCGGTCTTCCATTGCAGGACCAAAAAGGCAGATTAATGCCCCGGAAATCATAAACAAGTCAGCATCTTTACTGCCGCTTCCAAACGGATAAAGAAGAATTCTTGCATAAGACATAAAATCTGAAGCTGCAAAAGGTAAATCTCCACCCTGGGCTGTAGGAGAAACAAAAAAATCTCCGAGCTTACCTTTTGTAATAAATGTATCAACTATAAAAAAAACAAGATATAAAAATGCAAAAAAACAGCTGGTTTTTCCGTCCTGAATAATTTTAAAACCCAAATTTAATTTTTTCTTAGCCATAGTTACTTATCGGATAAAAAAACTTGTTCATTATTCATAATTTTTGTGTTATATTCTATTTTATGAGTGATATAAGCAATCAAATTACAGGTGCGGCAAACGGTCTTACCGAAGATGCATCTTTTGAACTTCCACCGGAACGTAAAGTTGTTTTTTACAACGATGATTTTACAACCATGTCTTTTGTTGTTGATGTTCTGGTTTCTATTTTTAACAAATCTCTACAGGAAGCAGAAGCATTAATGCAGGCTGTTCACGAAACAGGCTCTTCTGTTGTTGGAGTTTACACTTACGATATTGCTGTATCACGTACAAATTTAACAATCCAGACAGC
>JABUSD010000420.1 GCA_021442845.1 Holdemanella sp. | reverse complement strand
ATTGCCTTTTTATCTTCTTCCTTTAAAAGCGATGTCTTTTCAATCTGCAGCTGAAGAATCTTTCGGGATAGCTCATCCAGTTCCTGTGGCATCGATTCCATTTCTACCTTTAAAGTAGCACAGGCTTCATCCACTAGATCGATGGCCTTATCAGGTAAAAAGCGATCGGTAATATAACGATTGGATAATACCGCAGCCGCGATTAAACTTTCATCAAGGATACGCACACCGTGATAGCTTTCAAATCTTGATTTCAAGCCACGCAGAATACTGATTGTATCCTCTACCGTTGGTTCCTGTACCGTTACTCTCTGGAAGCGTCTTTCCAGGGCAGCATCCTTTTCAATATATTTACGATATTCATCAAATGTCGTTGCGCCAATACAGTGAAGTTCTCCACGGGCTAACATCGGTTTTAATAAGTTTGCGGCATCCATTGAACCTTCTGTCTTTCCTGCTCCGACTAGATTGTGGATTTCATCGATAAATAGAATGATCTGTCCATCTGCATTCTTGACCTCTTCTAGAATCGCCTTCAAACGCTCTTCAAATTCCCCTCGATATTTAGCACCGGCAATCAAAGAGCCCATATCCAGTTCAATCAGCTGTTTTTCCTTTAAGGATTCTGGTACATCCCCTTTCATGATTCGCCAGGCAATGCCTTCAACAACAGCTGTCTTTCCAACACCTGGTTCCCCAATCAATACCGGATTGTTCTTTGTCTTACGCGATAAAATCTGGATAACACGACGGATTTCATCATCTCTTCCGATAATTGGATCAATCTTTCCATCACGCACTTCTTCCACCAGATCACGCCCATACTTCTTTAGTGCTTCCACATTTTCTTCGGCATTTGGTGTATCCATCTTCTTTCCATTGCGTCTTTCCAGTTCGGCTTTCTGACATGCCTTTTCATTCAGATTGAATTCTTTCACCAGTCTTTTTGAAATATAAGAGCTATTGAACATCAGAAACAGCCATACCGTTGCCACTGATAAATACGTCTCTTCATGTTCATGAGCCCATTTCTGTGCCTTATCCAAGGATCTCTGCACTTCCTGTGAGAAGTTTAGATTCTGCACACTTGCCTTGGCAATATGAGCATTCTCCTCTTCCAGAATCTGCAAAGCTCTATTCTTATCAACATTGACCCTCGTAAACAATCCATCCAGGACATCTTCCTTAAAGATGGCTTCCAGCATATCGATTGTATCTACACTGGCATGTTCTCTTGCTTTGGCAATATTTATGGCATCCATAATTACTTTTTGTAGTTTTTCTGAGATTGTTTCAAAATTCATAAACGTTACCTCCTTAGCACTCACATTACGTAACTGCTAATATCATTATACAATATCTTTTAGCACTGTCAATAATTAAGTGCTAACAACTTATATCTTTCCGAAAGGTATGATATAATTCATATGGAAGAAGGATGATACAATGATATTGATTTTTGATTTTGATGGAACTTTAACACCCTATCCCGTTCCACAATATGAATTATTAAAACAGTTTGGCATTACCGATGAAATGGCTTTACAAAACGTTTCCATTTATTCAAAACGATTAAACTGCTCTATTCAGGTTGCCTATTATACATGGATTGAAGATGTATTAAAAGAACATAACTATCCAATGACAATGGAAACAGTATGCCAGGGAGCTGATAAAATCCAGTTTAATCCTGGTGTCATTGACTTTCTAAAAGAATCGAAAGATAAGAATTACATTATCACATCTGGATTTCAGGATTTTGTTGAACATACAAAGATTGCTTCCTATATTGATAAAATCTATGGAATTACATATATAAAAGAAAATGAAAAATTTATTAAAATAGATAAAATTGTCACGAATGAAAAAAAAGCAGACATTATCAAACAGATATGTATTGATACTAATACATTTGAAAATATTGTATATTTAGGGGATGGTTTAACTGATATGAACGCCTTTGCATATGTGAAATCCATCCATGGTACATCCATCTTTGTTGGAAACAGTGAACATGCCTATAAAAATTATTTGACATTAAAAGAAAAAGGCTTCGTGGATGCCTATTTTACATGCGATTATCGCAAAGGATCTGATTTATATACTTATCTTCAAAATTTAAGAAAGCAATCAATATGAAAATTTGTATCATCAGCGATGTGCATAGAGTTCTTTATGCCCATCAGTATGTAAAAGAACTTGTCCCCGATGCCAATGTCTATGTGGATTGTGGCGATAGCGAATATGGGGATGTGGATTTATATAAGCTAAAGGAAGCTGGCTGGGTATGTGTCAAAGGAAACAATGACTATACTTATGATTTAGAGGATGAAAGAATCTTTACATATGCTGGCTATACCTTTCTTGTCATCCATGGCCATAGAATGCCATCCCGCATCTGGAATAAAGATGTGGATATTATCCTTCGCGGTCATACCCATCGATATAGCGTAGAAAAAAAAGGCAAAAAGCTTGTGATCAATCCAGGTTCATTTTCAAGGCCAAAAGATTTGGAATCGGGATTGGGAGAATTCTGCATTCTTCATATTGATGAAGATAAAACG
>JABUSD010000072.1 GCA_021442845.1 Holdemanella sp. | reverse complement strand
ATATATATCATATATAATCATTTGTAAACATATAAATGAACATTTTTAAACATAAAAAGAGGATTTCTCCTCTTTCGTTTATTTCAATAATTCAATTGTCCATTTCATACCATTCTGTTCTTTTTCAAGATATTCACTTAAGCATTTCAATGTTTCATTATACGCTTTTTCAACCAATGGTTTTGCTGATTTGAAATCACCCTTTTCATTGATGAAGCGGATGGCTTCATCCACATCAGCAAAGCGAATAACCTTATTTGTTCCCCACCATAGATCGGCTTCATCTGAATATAAAGAATTTGTATATTGCGAATTCTCTTTGGAGAAGATGATGGAATCATAAGCAATGGCACCATTAACCTGCCATAGATTGTCTAAGACACCGGATGTTCCATCTTCAGCCCAGTCAACTTTCTTTTCAAATCCATTTAAAGCATTTTTAAGAAGGGTTAGCTGATTCTGATATCCTTCATGGAAAGAAACAATGTTGGCACTTGATTCAATTCCTACCATTGTATCCTGTACAATCTGGAAAACTTCTAATGTTTTTGCGTTGATAGCTATACCTTCCTGGCGAAGCTTATTCATTGATTCTACATCCCCTGATGTTTTTGCCTTTTCATAAGCTGTATTGATTTCTTTAACTTTATCGCTTAATGATGCAACAGATTTCTTATAGTCTTCCAATGTTTTCTTATAATCCGTTAAGTTATAACCAGATTCCTTGATGAAAGCTTCATCCAACGATGTTTCAAGCCATTCAGCTGTAGAATCTAAATGCAGTTCTAATGCTGGATTCTGATCCGTTAAGATTCCCATTAAACCAAACCAGATGGCATTCATCTTCATGACATTTTCATCCCATGTATCTACATTGTCGGCTTCTGAGTGGTATTTCTGACCAGCAAAAGATGCTTCATCGGTGAAATCTACACCATTCAACATATAAGGAACCCCTGCATTACGATAACAGATTCCATCTTCCATTGTCTGTGTTGGCACTGTTACAGTACTGATTCCTTCTTTATAGACACCACAATCAATTACATCCTTATATGTAGTTGTGGCATCACTTACGAATTGTGAGAATTCTGGAACAGAGGCAACATAGGCTTTATTCATTGTATCTTCTTTATAGGCACATAATTCAAAGTTGAATAAGGCAATTGTGTTATAAGCCCAGTTTGTTTCACTGTTGACTGTCTGCCAGGCTCCTGTTGTCCAGTCAAACTGCGTATTCGATGCACCCCATTCTTCCGATGGATGGCATACGATGACAATATCATTTTCAGGAACATAACCAGATTCCTTCATTGCCTTTGCGATAGATAGGATACAGGCAATAGAGCTGCAGTCATCCTGGAATCCATAGAAGTATTTATCATAGTGTCCAGCGTATATGATCTGCTGTTCGGATGATTTTCCTTTGATTCTTCCGGCAACGGTATAAGATGTTCCACCACCAGCACTGACAGTACAATCTACCTTTAATGTACACATATCATTTCCGGCTTTGATCGCATCTTTAATCTGTTTCGCTTCATTGTATGTACAGCTTACTGTTGGCATAATATCCTTTGTGCAGACATCCTGCATATTGCGGATATCCTTAGAGAATTGCGAATAGCCACCGATATCATATGTCACAATGGCAGCTGCTCCATGCAAGGCAGCTTCCTGGATATATCCATCAATCCACGCTACATTTCGCTGATCAATTCCTGCCAATACGATTTTCCCTTTGACATCGATGCCTTCATAATCCTTAGCTAAACCATCTTTTACATCGACAATCTGGGCTGTAATTCCTTCTTTGCTTGTACCATTCTGCGCATAGGATGCTGGTTCAAAGTTAATATCCGTTCCTTCAATCGTTAATGAGGATGAATCAAACTGCCATAGATCCACTGTCAATGGAATCTTTTCAACATCTTCCAATCCGATTTTCTTCATTTCCAGAAGGATATAATCGGCACATAGCTGTTCATATGTACTTCCCGAAGTACGGAACCCATTGGATCCTCCCAAGTCTTCATTGTAGGCAAGTTCATACGTTAAATCATAGGCATAGCTCATGTCCAATGCATCTACATAGTTATTGATTTCTTCTTCATATGCACTGTAGCGCCCTTCCTTTTTTGTGGTGTTTGCACATCCTGCAAACAGGCTGGCAGCCAATACTAAACCAGCTAACTTTTTCATTCTTTTCACATTAAATTCCTCCCTAAAGTATAGGCAAGTTCCATGCATATAAAAAGGCAGCGTAAATCGGATTACACTGCCAATATCTGACAAAAAAATTGTATCACGTACTCGAGTCTATATAGCGAAGAACACTTTTACTACTCTTATTGACGGTTTTACAAGCAGCATATCCACTTACAAAGCTATTCAATAATGCAACAGAAGTTGCCATCCGCACCCTCGGTACGGTCCTTATCTCTTCGATAAGTCTTCGGCATTAGACCCGGCCGTCCGTGTAGCCTTTGCTTCGAATGAAGCGGTCATGGAAATTTAATTCCGAAAACGATTATATCAAATCGTTTTCATAAGTTCAAATGTAACTTGCCCTTTTT
>JABUSD010000044.1 GCA_021442845.1 Holdemanella sp. | reverse complement strand
CTCTAATAGAAGAGAAAGGATATTTAAAAATTTTATCTTTATGTATTCCAATACTTACTAAGTACTTAATATGTTCATCACTTGTAGTAAAATGTGCTTTAGCACTTCCTAATAGGAATTTCTTAAATAATAATTTATATATCTTATCTTTCTTATTAGAACCACCATCATATTCAATACAATAGGGTATTTTATGTAGTTTACAATAAAGAATAGCATTCATTGTAGCTGGTGATATATAGTTTGTAAGAATCAAAATATCTTGTTCTGATTTCTTTATATAATCCTTTAATGCATTTCCTTTTGAACGATCTGTTCCTACAGGTGTTAATGGTAAATAAACCTCTTTAAAATTTTTAGCTTGTTCACCTTTCCATTTTTCATCTCTTTCAGAAGAGGAATGTCTTTCATATAAAACAGTTAAATCGCAGTATTTTCCTAATTCATTAAAAAAATCGACTCTATATGGTGATGGTAAATTTGTTGAAAATACTACTTTCATTTGTTAATTCCTTTCTATAAGAGATTCATATAGTTTAATATATTTGTTATATTGTTTATTTTTTTCAAATGCTTTAGCTCTATTCAAACAAGCATCTACATAATTTTGTTTCGTATCCAATGTTTCGATACGTCTTTTTATCTCCTGTACATTTCCTGCTTTTACTATCCAGCCACAATGTGAATCGATAACTTCTGGAACGGCTGTTCGATCATATACAATGGCAGGTGTTCCACATGCCATTGCTTCTACGGTAACTAGTCCCATTGTCTCTTCATAACTTAAATTAACAAATACGTCTGAAACACTATACCATTCTGATAATTCTTCAATTGAATTTGTCCTTTCAAAACCTAATATATTTTTAGGTAGCTCCTTAAGTTGATTTTTAGTCAAACCAATCATTACAAGTTGATAATTCTCCGGTAAAATCTTTGATAACTCAAAAAAATCATACAATCCTTTTTTTAATCCCCAGTTCTGGGCTACCCCTAAAACTACCTTCTTATTCTGTAAACCATATTTTTCTTTAAGATTTGAACAATCTACTGGTTTAAACTTTGTTAAATCCAATCCATTTGGAATTACTTTTACATCATACTCTTTTAAATAAGAGTCTTTAACGACAGATTTTAACCATTCTGACACTGTTACAATTGTCATATTTGGTACACCTGTAAATGACTCTTTCTTACTTATATAATTGTTTTTTGAATGATCCAAACCAAAGGAAGACGGATATTCTTTTAATTGGGGACAATCAAAGCATTGTGTTTTCCATTTGTCACATCCAATAAAATCAAAATGTGCACAATGACCTGTCATAGTCCAGCAATCATGCAATGTCCAGACTATAGGTTTATTTGTTTTTTTTAAGTAATCAAATAGTATTTCTACATTAATGAAATAGCCATGAAGATTATGAAGATGAATAATATCTGGATTATATGCTTCAATATCTTTAATTAGTTTTAATGTAGCACTCTTTGCATTAAAACCTTCATTATCGAATACTCTTGCCTTTAATGCATTTATATAGGCATCTTTTTTTGATCCAATACGAATAGAATCTTCTGGTACATACAATTCTTCTCTTGCTGCTGCAATCTTACAATCATGTCCATTTTCTTTTAAAGTATCGTAAATTCCATTTACAATTCTTGGTGGGCCACCAACAGTAAAAAAGGAATTGATTTGTAGTACCTTCATACTTTCTCCTTTACTAAATCAATATTTTTAAAAAGTTAAGCTTTTTAATATTTGATAAACGAACCAATACTATCGCAAATAATGAAGATAGTATAATTGTTAGTATAAATAATGTTAAATTCATATAATCTGAATAATTATACTTTATAAAAATATATTTTAATAAATTGATAATGGTTGGATGAATACAGTAAATGGCCGTACTCATCTTTCTCATAGTTATAAATATCGGTTTATTCTTAATATCTATATTTAATGTTAAATGAAATGTAAAGAATGTCATTGGTAATGCGAAAAACCATAAAAAAGTTAAAGATGGATGGATTAACTTAACCGCAAGTATTGCTTCTACTCCTAGGGCAATGAAACATATTGCAGTTCCAATAACATCTCTTTTTATAGAGCCTTCAATTGGATTACTCGCAAAAATATAGCTCATCGCTATATATGGAAAACCAAAGAATATACCATTCTGAACACCTATTCCTTTAATAATAGATGCAAGAATAGAATTGATATAAGGGATGTTTTGAAATAAAGGATATAATGTTGAACAACAATATCCAACTGTCCATACACATAAACTTATAATAAAAATAGTTTTTGGTTTAAATTTACTTGCTAATACATAAACCAATAGTACGGCAACCATACATGCAACTAAAAACCATAAAGCAGATCCATTCATAGGCCAGATATAATTTCTGATATAAGAATATAAACTACCATAATTTCCTCTTAATATGCCAATACTGTTATTAATACAGAACCAAACTGTATATAATTTCAACATTCTTAATTCATATTTTAAAAGATATTGTTTTTTGTTTTCTTTTGTCTTTAAAGATTTAAAAAAGAAAAAACCTGTAGCAACAAAGAAAAATGGCAC
>JABUSD010000138.1 GCA_021442845.1 Holdemanella sp. | reverse complement strand
CAACGGAAGACATCGGCACATTGTTCCTTAATGCGTACTTTCTGTTCCTTTTCATCAAATAAATGACATAAGCCATACATTAAATCATAGCTCTTATACTCTTCCTTGCGATGGGTTAGTTCTAAACAATGGAATTCTTTTTTATATACATACAATGTATTGGATTCCATCAGCTCTTTTAGAATATCTCCATAGGCTTGTCCATGCATCATTCTATGAATGAATTCTTTTGATAGAATTGGGGAAAACCCATAAATCTGTTCAACAAAAGATGTATCCAAATCCAGATTTTGAACATGATAGGGATCCTGCTTTTTACCTGGATCGGGTGCAATATAAAGGGCACCAGGATGAACCAGTCGTTTTGAATTTTCATAGACAGGAATTCTTTTTAAGGCATCAATGATGATATTGTTGTCATTGACAAGAATCAGATTGGCATATTTACCCATGATTTCCGCATATAGTTTCACTTTGACTAGATCCTGGAATTCATTGCGTGCAGATATATGAAAAATAAAGATACGGTCAAATCCAACCTGTTCAATCGATTCAATGGTTCCTTGTGCAAAATTCTTTCTTAGTACCATCACAAAATTGGATGGAGAAGGTTGAACCTGCAGAATGGTATCCGCAAGATAAATGCGATTTGTATTGGAATGTACATTGATCACAAGCTTATGATTGCCTGTCTTTGCGCTATGTAAATGAATCAGAATCTCTTCATCGGAAATATTCTGGATCTTTCCAATCTTACAGGGACATAAATCCTTTAAGCGATATAGAATGTTGTGTAATAATAATCCATCAATGGCCATAGTTACCTCTTTTCGTTTAATGATTATATCATAAATGATATGATATAGATATGATAAGGAGATGGATACTATGCAGGATATACTACTTGTGATTGATATGCAGAATGATTTTATTGATGGTTCATTGGGTACAAAAGAAGCTGTTGATATTGTTGCGAATGTAGAAAAGAAGATTAAAACATTTCAAGGTTTAGTTCTTTTCACACGAGATACGCACTTTGATAATTATTTAGATACACAGGAAGGAAAAAAGCTACCGGTGAAACACTGTATCAAAGATACATATGGATGGCAGATTCGTAAGGAACTGGATATATTACGGACAACCGAACCAATTGATAAAGTGACATTTGGTTCTATTGATCTAGGTAATATTCTATTAAAAATGCATAAAGAAAATAATATATCTTCAATTACTTTAATTGGTTTATGCACAGATATCTGCGTCATATCCAATGCGATGATTGTCAAAGCCTTTTTACCGGAAGTGAATATCATTGTAGATGCATCGTGCTGTGCCGGTGTTCATGTTTCCAGTCATGAAAATGCATTGAATGCCATGGAGCTTTGCCAGATAAAAGTGATAAATCGCGAATTGATACTTTGACAGTAGAACAATTAAATTGTAAAATTAGTGAAAGAGGAGAAAAGTTATGGAACGTGGTTTATTAGTTATTATTAGTGGTCCTAGTGGTGTAGGAAAAGGAACAATACGTAAATACTTTGAAAAGGATGAAAGATTGAAACTGACATATTCAACTTCAATGACAACGCGTAGCCCTCGTAATGGAGAAGTTGATGGAAAGGAATACTTCTTTGTCACAAAACAGCGTTTTGAAGAAGCCATCGCAAATGGAGAACTGTTAGAATATGCCCAGTTTGTAGGAAACTACTATGGTACACCGCTTGCGGAAGTTGAACGCTTACGCAATGAAGGGCGCAATGTCTTATTGGAAATTGAAGTTCAGGGAGCTAAACAGGTAGCTGAAAAATGTGAAGATGCGATTACGATCTTTATCATTCCACCAACGATGGAAGAACTGGAAAAACGCATCCGTGGACGCAGTACTGAACCAGAAGAAATCATCCAGCAACGCCTTGCCAAGGCAACCAGTGAGCTTAAGCTAGTATCACAATATAAGTATATCGTATGCAATGACGATCCTCAGCTTGCGGCTGAATTAATTCAGACTATTATTCTACGTAATATGGAATTGGATGAAAATAAGTAATATTTTTATCTTGAATTCATATATAAAATAATGTAATATAACTGCAGATAGATTTAAAAGAGTGGGAGAGCCCACTCTTTATTTATGATAAAAAAAGGAGAAAAACATGGACAATCTTCAAAAATGGTTGGAACCGGTACTCGAGGAAAATGGATGTACTCTATATGAAATCGAATGGGAAACCAATGTCAATCCACCCATCCTTAGAATCTCTATCGATAAGGTAGGCGGTGTTGATCTGGATACATGTGCCCAATGTTCGGATGCCATCAGTGTTCTTCTGGATGAAAAAGACTGGTATGGCAAGGAATATATGTTAGAAGTATGTTCACCTGGTGCTGAAAAGGAATTAAAAACAGATGAGCAGATTCAAAATGCAGTTGGATCCTATGTCTTTGTCAAATTGAAGGATCCTAAACAAGGTGTTGACTCTGTTCGTGGTGATTTATTAGAAGCCAATGAAACAAGTGTAACGATTTCTTATCGTGATAAATCACGCACGAAAACAATTGTTGTAGATAAATCAAATATTTCGCTTATTATGACAGCGGTAAAACTTTAAGGAGAAGGAAATGAAAGTAAAAG
>JABUSD010000131.1 GCA_021442845.1 Holdemanella sp. | reverse complement strand
AAATAATCATTTCTATTATGAGCAAATACATAGAAACATAGAATACGAAACATATTTTCTAAATCTTTAGGGTTGTTTCTTGCTAGGATTTTAGTGAGTTTCATCAATGTATTATAATCTAAATTTGGCTCATTTGGATTTATTTCTAATAATCCTGATACGGTAATCATGTGAATTTTATTAGAGTTTACTCGATCAAAGCGCCTTGTTCCAAAATATCCTTTGCATAATTTAGATGAGAGAAATTGTGTATCATTCATGATAATTCCACATTTTTTGGCGCATAATGAATATTTGTATTCCATATATCCAATATCATTGTTATCTACATGGGCAGGAAATTTTATAATCCAGTCTTCGTTATTGATTTCTGTTAATATCTTTGGATGTGCACCGCCACTTGAGCCACCTAATTTGTATAATAAATCCAGGTTTATAGATCTTCTTTTGCGAACATTGCGAATTCTTTTTGCTAGGTTTAAATTCATTTCTTCGGCAGTTTCCCATAAAAAACATTCCATAATACACCTCTTAAATAGATAATATATTATCTAAAAAACTTTAAAATAAGATAATATATCTAATATATTATCTATGTGAAGTTAATCTGAGACTTGTTGGCTTTTTTGTCTCATTTAAAGAGATTTTTAATACTATAGAAAAATTAACTAAATAAATGGTATACAATGTAGATACAGATGATGAAAGGAGAAAATTATGGAAAATAAGGCTAAACAGGTATATATAAATGCAAATGTATATACGATTGACAGAGACAATCCTCATGCGGAAGCGTTTGCGGTGGATGCTGAAGGAAAACTTCTTTATGTAGGTTCTCAAAAAGATGCGGAATCATTTATATATGAAGGAACAGAAGTTATCGATTTAGGAGGAAAGTGCGTACTTCCTGGATTTGGCGATGACCATTGTCATATTTCATCACCAGAATCAGTTGATCTTTTCCTGGAACATCGTTCCGATATCAAGATGAGAGAACAGTTTATTGCAGATGTAAATAATAAACACCCAGAGAATAATGGAAAGATGGATTATACAGATTGTGTATATGCCGCAATTATGGATTACGCAAAGGAACATCCAGAAAAGGAATTTATTCATGGAATCGGATATGATCCAGTGCAACTGACCGGAGAAGAAAAAAAGGTTGGTCTGATGAAATACCGTCTGGATGAATTAGGGGAAGATGGACCTGCCATTTGCATATTTTCATACACAGGGCATGATTTGGTTGCGAATAGCAAGTGCATCAAACAAAATGGTGTAACAAAAGATACGAAAGTTCCATATGGCGGTGTAATTGGAAAGGATGAAAAGGGAGAACCAAATGGAGCATTCCACGATGCTGCTATGGGATTGATTGAACTTCCTACAAATATCAACAGGCAGATGGATGCCATCAAGCGATTCCAGAGAATATATAACGCGGCAGGTGTTGTGAATGTTCAAAATGTTGCAGGTAATGGCACTGTACCATGTCCAATGGCAGGAGCATGGAAGCTTGCACAGGATGGTGAACTTACGATACGTCTTCGCTCTACAACAGGTTATACTTCATACAATGCTGATACAATTGTAGAGAGATGTCTTGCGGACAAGGCGAAATATCAATCGGAACTGTTTGCGGTTAACACATCTAAGAATTTCATTGATGGGGTTTTCTACACATTGGAAGACTGGCCATCTCAACCTGGATTCCATGGTACATGTACATGGGATGATGAAGAGAAGTTCAAGAAAGCGATTATAGATCAGCACAAAGCAGGAATTCAAATGCACTTCCATTCCTATGCAGACCGTTCCTGTAAAATGGTATTGGATGCCCTGGAAGAAGCTGAAACTTTATACCCTGGCAAGGATTTACGCCATACTCTAGCACATATTATGACAATCCGTCCTGAAGATATTAAACGTATGGGAAAATATGGATATGTTGCAGCTATGCAGCCTTCCTGGTTTGTTAAGGCGAAAGATGCCGAAAAAGAATATTACTATGGTATGATTGGAGATAAATGGGATCATCAATATCCGTTTAAATCGTTTATTGAAGCAGGTGCTATCGTTGCCGGTGGTACAGATTACCCTGTTTCTGTAGAGTATAAGCCATTAGAAGGTATTCAGGTTGGCTATACAAGAAACAGTTTAATTGCTTCTCACATGGATGATCCTGAATATTTATTGTGGCCAGAAGAAAGAGCTACTCTTTTACAAACCATTGAAGCCTTTACTATCAATGTCGCTAAGGAAATGCACACTGAAAATACAACGGGTAATCTTGTTGCAGGTAAATATGCTGACTTTGTTGTTCTAAGTGATGACATTTTTGAAGTTGATCCAATAAACATTCATACCATTCAGGTTTTAAAGACATACTTGATGGGCAAAGAAGTATATTCGGCATCATAAATGAATCATAATTGTTTATATATATTGTTTAAATCACACAATTCATGTTGTATAATTTGTTCTGTTAAAAGGTATTGATGTACATTAAGGGATTAATATAGTTACTATAGAATTCCTTTAGGTATACATTGATTAACTATCAAATTGCATATGAAATATTTATGAAGAAAGGAGTATGTAAAATGATAAATCTTACTAGAGAAGAAATAGATAAG
>JABUSD010000269.1 GCA_021442845.1 Holdemanella sp. | reverse complement strand
CCTCCATCATTATTATGAAAGGAGGTGCTTTTTATGCAGATTAAGGATCTACTGTCCATAATCGTAGATTGTATATCAATCTACAAATTCTTTTTTTCAATTATCAAAAAAAGACATAAAAAGAAAGCCAGCCGCACTCTGTCCAACAAACAATAAGCGGCTAGCTTTCATAAATTAAATCTTGAGGGCTAACCGCATGTTCGGTAGTCCTGATCGAGTACCTATTTGCCGTAGGTACTCTTTCTGTTTTTATTATACTATGGTTTTTAAAAATGTTAAAGAATCAGTTCCAATGCTCTTTTATTCATTTGCCAGGATCACAAAACGATCTTTTTCTGTTAATTCCATAATATCTTCTAAATTTAGATTGAACTGGATGTCTGTATCGGGATGATCATCATCCATAAAGCCAAGGATGATATATCCATTTAATAAAGCCTGTTTACGAAGTTTTTCCATTGTACAGATTCCCGTACAGCCTAGCTGAGCGGCATTGCGGATGTATACTTCATTTCCTTCATTTGACAACAATTCATTGAATACGGGAAGCAAAATTGCATTCTGGGATAGTTGTGCCAATAATAAGCTGGACATATTGGTTGATACCACAAAATCTGTAGAATCATAACCGGATACAAGCACCTGGTTGTTTTCTTTTCGCATTTCCGCTGTAATATTAAAGGTTCTAGCGGTGCGATCACGCACATCTCTTAGCTTTAATAATGTCTTTATCACTTCAAAATCCGCTTCATCATCATCTTCCATATCTGGACTTAATAATATGATATGATCGCATCTTGTCGTTATTTCATTAAATGAATTCACAAAGCTTATCTTTTTATATTGGTCTTCCTTTACTATGGATTGAACATCTTTCTTATCCCCTAGAATTAATATCTGATTAACATTTTCTGGTAATTCATCAATGATGATATCCAGTTGCTCATTGATACCAATGATTCCAATTGTACCAGTAGGGAATTCTTTTATAATAGGCATATCATTAACACTATGTAAATATTCAGATTCTGCATTGATTACATAGTCCTTTTCATCAAATGCCATATAAAGAATCTTATCGTTTTCTTCAATGAGAGTATTTTTATATGGATTTAATAAACATGTGTTCTTTTTATAGATACCAAGGGGCGTGCCATGATTCATCTTTAAAGATAATTCCATAAATGTCATCCCAATCGCTTCTTTAATGGATTCAATGTAGAAATTATATCCATCAAAACTGAAGAATTCTTCAAAGGCTTCTGAGATGCCAGGCTGCGTACAGGAATGAGCGATAATCTTGGCAATTGTCTGGTTGGATTGCAGCATGTTGATATTATTCTTTTTCATATAGAAATCGGGTAGAACGGATTTTTCTTCCTTTACAAGGGCACTGATCTGTACTTTCTTATCCGGATAGTCTTCCATTAATTTAGAAATGGCAAGGATGGATTTGATAACCTGCCAATCTTCGGCAACGTTAATAATAATTGATTCGGAATCGGGGATGGAACATTTATCCAAACTGACGGGATCAAAGATATTGACGCTACGACAGATGATTCTAACATTCTTGGGAATATCCAGATTATCACGGATGGCATCTTCCATTTCATCTCTTGGTACATCGCTGGCAACGACAATGCACATCAATTCATCATCACAGGATGTGATCAATTCACTTAATAATGTATATTCACCAATGGAAAAGCCTAATATGACAATATGTTTTTTTTCTAGGACCTGGGAGTTTCCAGATTTTAGATTGGTAATCTTTTCTTCAATGGCAGAAGTAAAAATACCAATCAAGACACTTGTCACAAGCAAACCACAGATTGCCGCAATCGCCATGAATAGAATATAGAGAAAAGATCCATCTTCACTGGATGGCATCCAGGCATTCACTACGGTAGAAAAGCTTTCCCATAATACATAAGGAAATCCTAAGCCATCATTGGCTTTGAACATAAAGATAAAACCTGTAATCAACAATACAATGATTATCGTGATAATAATTAAAAACTTAATCAGAGATAGAGACCCTTTTGCCATCTGGTTATCAAACCAGTATCGCAGTTTATCTTTCCAGCTTCTTTCCATACCTATTCCTCCATTCTATATATTTATAATACAATCATGCATAAAAAAAAGGAAACATTTCTGTTTCCTTATAGGCTTGCAAAGAAATCTTTAATCAATTGGATTAAACGATCAATGAAGCCACCATCTCTTGCTTTTTTATAAATATCCTGAATGCTTTTTGGAAGGGATTTTGATAACTGATCCAATTGTTTAATGACTTCTTCTGAATTAATCGCATCGGAATTGGCATATTTCTTGGCAAATTCAATCAATTTAAGAATATTTTCTTCTGTCAGTAAATCTTTTAGATTGTATCGTTCAATAATGTCATAAACAAGGTTTTCAATATCTTCGGCCGATAGTTCACCGTTTTCCTGTTTCAATTCAGCTAATTCTTTTTTGATATCAATCATGGTTTGCGTGAAGGTATCAGTATCAAATCCTTCTGAACCATCCAGTTCATTGGCAATGCCATTGGTAACCTGTAATTCTTCCTGGGCAATTTCTGTTCTTTCCATATCCAGTGTTTCGCCATTGGCTTCAAATGCCTTATATATTAATAA
>JABUSD010000226.1 GCA_021442845.1 Holdemanella sp. | reverse complement strand
AACTCCTTTGGTTTATGATGGAAGAAATAAATTAGCTGCCTATTTCATCAATTCCTTTATGAAATATTACTATAACTGGAATAAAGATGAATATCATAGTGAATATGTAAAAAGAAGCATGGTACTAAATAAGGAAATTTATATCGATACTCCTGAAGGTTTAAAAAAAGTCTTTGCCAAAGATATTGATAAGGATTTTCAACTTGTTATTATTGATGAAGGGAAAGAAAAAAAAGTCTCTTCCGGGGAAGTACACATTAAATTGTAAACCTTTTATAATATAAAGGTTTACAATTCTATCTATTTATACTAAAATATCTCCTGTTAGGAGATTTTTTTATGAAGACAAAAGATTTTGTACAGATTAGCTTATTTGCTGCCATTTTATGTATATTAGCTCCTTTATCCATTCCCCTTGCAGGTGGTATTCCCATTTCATTATCAAACTTTGCGGTTCTTTTAGCAGGTGTTCTATTGGGAAAAAAGAAAGGATTGCTTGCTACCTTATTATATATATTTTTAGGAATTGTTGGTTTACCCGTCTTTTCAAGCTATCAATCTGGTTTAAGTGTATTATTTGGAATGACAGGAGGCTTTATCATTGGATATATTCCATTGGCCTATATTTCCGGGTATTTCTCAGATACATATCAAGATGTCATAAAAATCTTTTTGGGTATTTTAATTGCAGAAATCATCCAATATACGATTGGGATCTTGTGGTTTCAATTTTTAACCCAGTTACCATTATCTTCCTGTATAGCTGCATGTGTTATTCCTTTTATTCCTGGTGATCTAATAAAAATGATACTTATTTCTTATATTTCTACAAAGAAAAAGCTTATACAACAATAGGAAGGCAAATGCCTTCCTATTGTTCTGTAATAAGTCCCTGATATGGTTTTAATGTACCATCATAATCTGAATAGCTATTTAATACAATGTTTCCCTCTATGTCTAGTTTGATATCTTTATCACTTAGATTGATATAGATTGTATATTTTCCTCGTTTATAGCTGATGATATCCTTATGAAGTGGATACGCTTCAAAATCACTTTCTACAAAAGCTGGATCTGATTTGCGTAAATGAATCACTTTCTTATAGAAATTTAGAACCGATGTTTCATCCTTTATCTGATCTTCAACATTAATAGATGGATATTTTTCATTCATTAGAATCCAAGGTTCATGATTAGAGAATCCTCCATACTGACTCTTATCCCAGCACATTGGGGTACGTGAATTATCACGTGAGCGCATATTTAAGAAATAAATGCTTTCTTCTTCACTAAAGCCATTGGCAAGTGATTGTTCATATTGGCTTTTTGCATTTAAATCATCAAATTGTTCAATGCCTGTTCGCTTGAAATTGACCATTCCAATTTCCTGTCCCTGATAAATGAATGGCGTTCCTTTCAATGATAGGAGCATCAAGGCTAATGTTTTGGCTCCAACGGCATGATATTTTTCATTACGGATTAATTTATTGATACAACGAGGCTGATCATGATTTTCTAAAAATGGGGCACTCCATCCTACCTTCTGTAGTTGTAGCTGGCTATCATAAAGTAAATCACGATACGACTCTACACGCCAATTCGTTCTTCTAAAATAGTCTTCATTCTCTACATCAATATTTGTATAGTTAAAATCAAATACCATGCTGAAAGTTCCATGTTCACCTACATAAACATCCAGTTCTTCATATGGCATTCCTGTTGCCTCACAGATTGTAACACACTTGTTGGCATCAAAAATTTCCTTTAAATAGACATAGTACTTTTCAATACCTGGAACATTTCGTGTATAGGCAAAACAGCTGACAAGTCCATCCGGTCCATCAACTTCATGGGATACAAAGGCATCCTTATTGATAAAGTTAATCGCATCCACGCGAAAACCAGCAATACCTCGCTTCATCCAGCGGGCTATCATTTCCCCTAGTTCTCTTCGCATCGATGGACAGTTCCAGTTCAGATCCGGCTGCCTTTTTGAAAAGGAATGGAAATAATACATATTGTCTTCCCCTGGCACTTTTTCCCAGACGGGTCCACCAAATACACTTCGCCAGTTGCATGGTGGATTTCCCTTTCCATCCCCTTCTTTAAACCAGTAATAGTCACGATATGGACTATGCTTATCTTTTAATGCTTTTTGAAACCAGATATGTTCATCCGATGTATGATTAACAACTAGATCCATCATGATTTTAATGCCTTTTGCATTGGCTTTATCAATCAATTCCTGCATATCCTCCATCGTTCCAAACGGTGCATAGATTGCTTCATAATCACGGATATCATATCCATTATCATCCATTGGAGAATCATACATTGGACAAATCCAGATTAGATTCACCCCTAAATCTTCTAAATAATCCAGTTTGCTGATTATCCCTTTAATATCGCCGATTCCATCGTTATTCTTATCGCAAAAGCTCATTGGATAAATCTGATATCCTATCGCATATTTCCACCATTGTTGCATATTCTTTTACCTTCCAATCTATAAATAGTTTATACCTTGATTTTATAGTTTTTAGTAAGTTTTACTTTACTAAAGTTATACTTACTAAAAGTGTAATGTGATTTTTCTTGTTTATCAACAAAAAGAATATCTAAATTTGGATAGGGATGAATTAAACCAATAAAAGTCATAGGGTGTCTGT
>JABUSD010000383.1 GCA_021442845.1 Holdemanella sp. | reverse complement strand
TCGTGAGCAGTGATGGATGAAGCAAGAAGCTCCGACTTCTCTAAGTCGGAGTAGTTCACATCCTCGCACAATCAGAAGATGATGTAAGAAATGAGCGCATTGCTCCAATTGAAGAATCATTCAATACTCTTTGAGATATTCTAAAAGAGGACTAGATCAGCCCTCTTCGTTTACATTCATAATAGATGCCATCCTGTTCTACCGATTCACAGATACAAGTAGCTACATCCTTTAAACCCTGGTTTCCATTTTCCATACAGATTCCTATATGGCATGCCTTCAGCATTTCTACATCATTCATTTCATCCCCAAAGGCAATGGTATCTTCAATGGACATATTGAGTAAGTCACATACATGTTTAACAGCGGTTCCTTTTGTGTATGTTTTATCACTGATTTCTCCATTATAATAACCACCATATTGCAAGAAGCAGACAACGTTGAAACGATCTTTAAATGTATTGACAATCAAATCCACATTTTCTTTCTTATCGGTAATGAAACAGACTTTCTTTATATGTTTGGTTTCATCCAATAAATCAATAGGAATGACTTTGAAGTAGTTTTCAATAAAATCATTCCAGCGGATAATCTCGGAATTAGCTTCACTTTGATAGGCATTATAGATCCATCTTGAATATCGTTCATCATCATAGACAATTTCATTGGTTTCTACACAAGGACCAATATCATGCTGTTTAAAGAAATCAAGAATTTCACAGACATCTTTATAATCCATATCATGTTCAAAGATAACTTTATTTTCCATTTCTATATAAGCCCCTGCACTGCAGACTCTACCATATAGATTGGCATCCTTTATATGGGCATCCCCTTCATTTCTTCCCGTATTGATAAAGGTATAATGTCCATTCTTTATTAAAGTATCCAATGTGTATTTAACCTTTTCAGAGATTTCCTTTCCATGCAGGATGGTTCCATCAATATCAAAGAATATGATTTTCTTATCCATATTAATCCTTAAATTCCTGTTCGGTACGATCGATGATTTCATTCTGTAAAGCGGTATCCAGATTTCTAAAGTAATCAGAATAGCCAGCCACACGAACAATTAAATCCTTATATTCTTCCGGGTGCATCTGCGCATCCAATAATGTCTTCTTATCAATGACATTAAACTGTACATGATGACCATCCAAGGCAAAGTATGTACGGATTAAGGCAGCCATATTATCAATCCCTTCCTGACCAGCAACATCCTTAGGTGTGAATTTCTGGTTCAATAAAGTACCACCCGTTGAACAGTGATCCATTTTTGAACAAGATTTAATGACGGCTGTAGGACCATTGACATCGGCACCCTTTTCCGGTGAAATCCCTTCGGATAAAGGTTTATGCGCTTTTCTTCCATTTGGAGAAGCCATCATGACATCTCCAAAGTAGACATGGCATGTAGTTGGAAGCATATCCACACCATACGTCCCTTTTCTTAGATTCTTTCTTCCGGTAATATAGTCACGATATTCACTGAATACATCTAACATGATATCATCAGCATAATCATCATCATTTCCATATTTTGGTGTCTTATTGCATACAAGATGATAGATTTCATCATAGCCTTCAAAATTCGCTTCCAAGGCGTTCATCATCTGTTCTAAAGTAAATTTCTTATGATCAAAGACATTGTATTTAATCGCACTTAAACAGTCTGTAATTGTACCAATTCCAACCCCTTGAATATAAGTTGTGTTATAACGAGCACCCCCTGCATTATAATCTTTTCCTTTTTTAATACAGTCATCCGTACAGATTGATAAGAATGGCGCAGGCATCATTTCCATAAAGATTTTTTCAATAATCAGATTTCCTTTAATCTTGACATCAATGGCATGATGCAGCTGTTCTTTAAAGGCATTGTAAACATCCTCATAGGATGTAAAATCTTTGATTTCCCCGGTTTTAGGACCTAACTGTTTCTTCGATACAGGATCATATCCATTGTGTAAGGCAAGTTCTAAACACTTAGGAATGTTCATATAACCTGTTAGCCAATACGCTTCGGTTCCCCATGCACCGGTTTCCACACAACCAGAAGATCCGGAATTACGAGCATCCTTTAATGATTTTCCCTGGTTTAACATTTCCTGAATGATTTCATCGGTATTATAGAAGGCAGGCTGCCCCCAGCCTTGTCTAGCGATTTCACAAGCTCTTTTTAAGAATTTTTCTGGTGTACGTCTAGAAATCTGTACATTGGAATTTGGCTGGTTCTGTTTCATATCTTCCATACAGTCTAAAATGATATAGGATACATCATTAACACCATCTTTTCCATCTTCCGTTACACCACCTGTATTGATATTGGCAAAATCAACATACGTACCACTTTCCTTCAAAGTAACCCCTACTTTAACAGGTGCTGGTGAATTAAACATCTTTACCCATAGACATTCAATTAATTCCAAGGCACTTTCTTCATCAAGAATGCCATCTTCACAATCCTTGATATAGAAAGGATATAAATGCTGATCTAAACGACCTGGAGTAAAGGCATCCCATGGATTCAATTCCGTTGTCACCGCTAAATGGGTAAACCAGTACATCTGTAAAGCCTGATAGAATGTTTCTGGCTTATGGGCAGGTACCACTTCACAGTCTCTGGCAATCTGCAATAATTCTTCCTTACGGATTGGATTTTCACATGCCTTTGCCTTTTCTAAAGCTAAATCATGATAACG
>JABUSD010000409.1 GCA_021442845.1 Holdemanella sp. | reverse complement strand
TGAAACTGACATCTGTACGCAGATTAATCCCAAGGAATTTTTTGATTTTTTCATTCATATATTTTCTCCTTTATCTTATATACTCGATAAAGGAGATTTGTTATCAAAAATAAGTAAATATTAATTCAAATTGATTCAACCGTATCCTAATTTTAATGATCACTAAGTAATTTTCCTCCACTAAACCAGTCTTCCTTTTGTCCTTTCTCTCATTAATACACATATCATCAAATTAAACAAAATACTTTACACCTATTTTGTAACATTATTCCAGGTTATATATTGAATAGGTACTGTTTTTGTTAACCATATGCCATTGGCTGATACATAGAATTCATAGCCATCCTTTATCATTTCATCACAATGGATTTCTAACACAACTACCTTACCATGTCTTTGCCCTACTTTTGTAGCTGTTTCCATATCTTTGGATAGATGAACATACAATCGATCCTTTGGGATTAATCCTGACTTATAGATAGAATCTAGATACTTTGTCGCTGTACCATGATATAGAACTTCTGGTGGTATTTTCTTTTCCAGTTCAACATCCACTGGAATGGAATGTCCCTGGTTGGCGCGTATCTTTGTCTTGTCTTCATTAAAGGAATATCGTCCTTTTTCATCGGTTTTGACAATCGTTTCTAATGTTTCCATATCAATGGATATACCTTCCATCAATTCCTTTACATTTGCCCATCCATGTTCATCCAATGTGATACCAATCGTTTCTGGTTTATGCCTTAATATTAAACTCATATATTTGCTGATCTTTGTTAGTTTCATATATATATCATCCTTTTACAGTTTAACTTAAATAAAAATGCTCTATCGCCTTTATATAAAGGGTTTTAGAGCATTTATCTATTGTATCGAATATACGTATATTATTCATCCATTGTTTCTTTGGCAACCAGATTGACAGCGTCATGCATTTCTCTTAGCTTTGGTTTTTCAATCTTACCGGTTGCGTTTCTAGGAATCTTTTCAAAGAAGATAACCTTAGGGCGTTTATAACGAGGAAGCTGTAGACAGAATTTATCAATTTCTTCCTTTGTTGCTTCTACACCATCTTTTAATTCGATAGATGCGGCTGTAATTTCGCCTAAACGACGATCGGAGATTCCGATGACAGCTACGTCTTTAATCTTGTCATATTTACGTAGGAAGTCTTCAATCTGAACCGGATAGATATTTTCTCCACCAGATACGATGACATCTTTTTTACGGTCAACAAGGTAGATGAATCCATCTTTATCCAGCATAGCCATATCTCCTGTAAATAGCCATCCATCCTTAATAGTTTCCGCTGTTGCTTCTGGGTTGTTGTAGTAACAAGTCATGACACCAGGACCCTTTACGCAAAGTTCTCCAACACCACCTTGTTCAACTTCATTGCCTTCTTCATCGACAATCTTTGTTTCCCATCGATATCCTGGAACCCCAATAGCTCCTACCTTGTGGATATTTTCCATTCCTAGGTGAACACAACCAGGCCCTGTTGATTCCGATAGACCATAGTTTGTATCATACTGGTGATGAGGGAATACCTTCTTCCAGCGTTTGATCAATGATGGCGGTACTGGCTGTGCTCCAATGTGCATTAATCGCCACTGGTCTAATTCATAGTCTTCCATCTTGATTTCGCCACATTCAATTTCATCCAGGATATCCTGTGCCCATGGTACCAATAACCACACGATGGTACACTTTTCCTGCGATACCGCCTTAATAATCGTCTTAGGTTTAGCACCTTTTAATAGAACCGCCTTGCTTCCAGCTACTAAGCTTCCCATCCAGTGAAATTTAGCCCCTGTATGGTAAAGCGGTGGAATACATAGGAAGACATCATCCCTTCCGGTTTCATGGTGCTTCTGTTCCATTTCAGCTGCCTGTGTTAAGCTCAAGTGCTTATGCAAAATTGCTTTTGGGAATCCCGTTGTTCCTGATGAGAAATAGATAGCTCCATAATCTTCATCCGTTATTTCAATTTCAGGCGATGTACTAGAACAGTCTGCTACCAGTTCCAGATAACTTTCCGCAAATCCAGGGCAGTTATCCCCAACAAAAATCAACAATCTTCCCTGGCTTAGCTTATCCGCATTGTGTTCAATACGTCCAATAAATTCAGGACCAAAGATAATTGTATCGACTTCAGCCAATTCTGTACAATACAAAATTTCATCGGCATCATAACGGAAGTTATAAGGTACCGCAATAGCCCCTGTCTTTAAAATACCAAAATAGATTGGTAACCATTCAAGACAGTTATACATAATAATCGCAACTTTATCTCCCTTTTTGATTCCACGACTAATCAACATATTCGCTGCACGGTTTGCCTTTTCATTAAAGACAGCCCACGTGATTTCTCTACGATATGGTTTAAATCGCTGTGACTCAATCAAGTCATATTCTTTCCAGGTAATTCTTCTATTATCCGCCTGCTCTGGGTTTAACTCTACTAGAGCTACCTCATCTGGATATAATCTAGCGTTTCTTTCCAAGTATTCAATAACTGGCATATTCCACAACTCCTTTAATGTCTCGCACGAATTATTATAGCACTATATGAAACGGTTTTCATTAATTATTTAATTATTTGTAACTTTTTCATATCGTTTCATGTTTTCATATATTTTTCATCAAATTGTAAAAATTTACATTGTTGTATTATTTATCGTTTATCAAAAGGAGGTATATAATGTATACATA
>JABUSD010000144.1 GCA_021442845.1 Holdemanella sp. | reverse complement strand
TTATATTGAAATGAAAGATAAAGTTGTTTATGAATCCAATATGGATTATAAAGATGTACAGGAAATCCTTTCTTTCTTTGAAGAACATGGCATTGCATCAAGTGTAGAAACCAATGAAATCAATTATGATGATATGCGTTATACATCCTGGGTTTATGAGAAATTCCATGGTCCATTAAATTCTGAATTGGAACGGTTTAAATATTTTTTAGAACATGATTATAAAGCCAGAGATCTAAAAGAATTGAATGAATCGATAAAGGTAAAAAAGATTAGCTTTTTAATTGATAAGGAAGAAATCAGTCAGATGATTATGGAACGGTATAAAGATACTTATAATGTGACTGCCTTTACCAATGCACAAGGTTTATATAATGGGGAAATAGCCCAGAAAACTTGTACAAAGGGAACAGGTGTTAAAATGGTTTCTGAATTATTACATATGCCAATCACATCCACCATTGGCTTTGGGGATGAAATGAATGATGTGGAAATGATAAAAACATGTCATGTTGGTGTTGTCATGGAAAATGGCTGTGATGAATTGAAACAGTACGCCACTTGTATCTGTGAAAGTGTAATGGATGATGGCATTTATTATGAATGTCTAAGAAGAAAGCTTATTGATGCGTATAAGGAATAGCCTTATACGTTTTTTTATTGAGTCAAATTCTTTATAATGATATAATTATACTGAAAATAAATTCAGTGAAATATATTTCAGTAAAGAAGGTGATGTCATGTTTGTTGGTAGAAAATATGAAATGGAAAGAATGAACAAAGTGCTTGATCAGAAATCAGGTTCTATTTTGATCTATGGTAAGCGAAAAGTAGGAAAGACAACATTGATTAGACATACAATGGATTTAAGAAATATTCCTTATATTTATTATGAATGTGTGAAGGATAGCATGTCTGAAAATCTATTATTATTCACAAGACAACTTTTTTATATGGATATTCTTCCAGCTATGCTTCATTTTAATACATTTATTGACCTTTTTAAGTATTTAAACAGTTTAAAAAGAAATCTTATTATTGTGATTGATGAATATTCCTATTTAAAAAGTAAAGAGAATAACACAATGGTGGATTCTATATTTCAGAATATTATTGATAACTATACAAGTGATATCCATTTGATTGTTTCTGGTTCGCATATAGGCATGATGAAAGAAATGCTGGAAGAAGGAAATGCTCTTTATGGCCGATTTGATGAAGTAATTTGTTTAAAAGAATTGGATTATATAGAAGCTTCGCAATTTTATCCAGATAAATCAATTTATGATAAGGTTGCTTTTTATAGTGTATTTGGTGGTTCTCCTTTTATTCTAAGTAAATTAAATGCCAGTTTATCATTAAAGGATAATATTGTGAATACGATATTGAATATGGATAGTTCCGTTTATTTATATGCCAGTCATATTCTTTTATCGGATTATGCGATGCGGATGAATGTAGAAAAACTATTCGCATCCATTGGAAATTCAAAACGGAAATATCGGGATATTGAACAAAAAATGGGGAATAAGAATACAGGAAATGTTGCCAAACAACTACAGATATTAATGGATATTGATGTAGTGAAAAAAGTAGCACCGATTAATAAATTGAATGATAATAAAAAGAAATACTATGAAATCAAGGATAATCTATTACGTTTCTTTTATACATATATGTATGGTAACATGAGTATTCTTCAAATGCTTGGTGCTGATCAGTTTTATGATGAATATATAGAACCTAGCATTATTACTTTTATCTCATATCGCTTCGAAGATATCTGCATAGATTATTTTATGAATCAAATACGAAAGGGAAAGCTAAAAGGGGTAAGAAATATTGGAACATATTATTATGATGATCCTATCCATAAGCAAAATGGAGAATTTGAAGTTGTTTTAGATTATGGTAAAAAAGGATATACAATTTATGAAGTGAAATATTTAAATAAGCCGATGGATCTAACTATGATTCATCATGAATTGGATCAGATTCAATCGATATCAGAATTAGAGATTAAGGACATAGGATTTATTTCTATCCATGGATTTGAAGAGTATGAACAAGGATATATCTATATAACAGGAAAGGATATCTATGAATAAATAAACTACTTTTTTTAAATATCACTAATATTAGTGATGCACAATAAAACGATTTTATTTATACTATAACTAGGAGGATTTTTACTATGAAAAAATCAATGAAAACGGTATTAGCTGCAACGATGATGTTACAGTTTATTCAATTACCAGTACTAGCAGAAGAAGAAATGATTGAAGAACCTGTCGTAGTGGAAGAAGAGATCTATGCGGAAGAAACCATTGTAGTCGAAACAAATAATGGCTGGAAACAGGAAAATGGAAACTGGTACTACTATGATGGAAGTACAAAGAAAACGGGATGGATTAAAGATGGTGGTACATGGTACTATTTAGCATCCGATGGAAAGATGGTTTCTAATCAGCGTTTTAAAATTGATGGTGCAACATATAATTTTAATGAAAATGGTGCCATGATTGCCAATAAATGGGTAGCTACTTTAAAAAATGAGAAAAAGCTATGGCGTTATTATGATGCAAGTGGTGCAGAAGTCCATGGATGGAAACAGATTGGTGGTGTATGGTATTACTTCCAGACAGTCAATAATTTCATGTCTGATGGAGTTATGGTATCTGGTATGAAATATACAGTTCCAGATTATGGACAAGCCTATTTCAATGATGATGGTGCCTGGGT
>JABUSD010000275.1 GCA_021442845.1 Holdemanella sp. | reverse complement strand
AGGCAAAGAACAATATGTTCCGTCGTGGACAAAAGACTGATAGGAAGATGTTGACGACCCATGCAGCAGACCTTGGGTTCACTTTTGGACATAGCTGGGGGCCTCAATCAGAGGAAGATGCAGCTATGAGTCGTATTATGATGTCTTATTGGATAAACTTCATAAAGACAGGAAACCCGAATGGCGGGTATCTGCCTTATTGGCCTACATATAAAAAGGATACCCATATAGATATCCTTATCCAATAACTTTCATTGTTTTCCATTTGCCTTGCTTATAGCGGACGACAAATAAAATGCCTCGTACAATCCAGTCTAGACACATCGCATAGGCAATCCCAATGGCTTTCATGTCCAGTACAACCGCAAACAGATAAGAGAATACCAGACGAACTCCTATCGTTGTAAAGATGGATACAAGCGTTGTATATTTCACATCTCCACAAGCCCTTAATCCTTTTCCTAACGGATCCGCCAAAGGAAGTGCCACTCCATTGAAAATGTTATGAATGATTACAAGCCAGATGACAAGTGTTTTTGTATCCGCTGATACATTATAGAATTTCATCGCAAATAAAGCGACTACAAAGATAAGGCCATTCCATACAACCGATAAGATCAAAGAAATCTTAGTCAGTTTCTTGAAATATCTGGATGCTCCCTCTATATCATTGGCTCCCATGCATTGTCCAATCACCGTAATAAAGACAGGTCCCATTGCCACACTCACTAACGCAGCTAAACTCCAGAAGCTCTGGGCAATTCCATTCGCTGCAATCTGGTATGTACCAAAAGTTGCGATTAAACTGCTTAGCGCAACCTTTACAACCTGAAACAATCCGCTTTCAAATCCATTTGGAATCGCAATACGCAAAATCTTTATTAACTCTGGTATATTTCTAGTAAAGCCTTCATTTATTTCATAGAAAATTGGATTTTTCTTTGAGAAGCATAAGATTGTGATGGCTATACCCAGAAACACTCTTGAAAGAAATGTAGGAATCGCAACTCCCAAAACACCCGCCTTTAAGACAAAGACACCTATACAGTTTCCAGCTACGTTGATTATATTGGCAATCACATTCAATATCAATGTAGTTTTTGTATCTCCAAAGCTTCGATATACACTCGCTCCTACATTATAGATAGCTAAAGCAGGATAGGAATACGCTGAAAACAATAAGTAAGTAATGCATGCATCCATAACACCTGGATCTACACTTCCAAAGAAAAAGTTCATCAGTTTAAACTTGAATGTCAGGCATATCTTCATAAGGATGGTAGAAAATGTAATCGATGCCATCACCAATTGACTTGCAGCTGCATTTGCTTTTGTCTTATTTCCATTTCCATAATATTGGCTAATGACAACGGCTCCACCACTTGCCAGTGCCACAAATAGATAAATAAAGATAGTATTGAAAGAATTGACTAGAGATACACCCGATACAGCCTCTTCCCCTACAAAGCTGATAATGAATGTATCCATAATCCCAACAAACATGATTAATAACTGTTCTATAAACAAAGGAACAATCATATTCTTTAATTGCTTATCTGTAAACATAGACTCTCCTTCCATTCAATTATCATGGTGTAAAACCAACCATTTGTCAAGCAATAAAAATGAAGGAAATACATCCTTCATTCTATATATTCTTTCCGTTATTTTTAATAACTTCTTTATACCAATAGAAGCTATCCTTCTTAATTCGTCTCATATCCTTTAAATCTTTTTCATCGCGGTTTATGAAGACAAATCCATAACGTTTTCCATATCCCTGGTGTGTTGAAACAAGATCCATGAAAGACCATGGGCAATATCCGATTAGATCAACACCATCCGTAATGGCAAGCTGTGCCTGGTGGAAATGTCTTTGCAGGTAGTCAATACGATAGGCATCATGTACACCACCATCTTCACCAATTTCATCTTTTGCTCCCAATCCGTTTTCAGTAATAAGAAGAGGAAGATGATAGCGATCATAGATTCTTCTTAATGTTACACGCATACCGATGGAATCAACCATCCATCCAAACTCTGTAATCTCCAGATATTCATTCTTTGCAGCACGATAAACTCCTTCTTCACCAATCATAACCTGCTGATCCCCGTTTCTTGGCTGACGATCCGTTCCATCATTACGGCTGGCAGCTACTGTTGCGGTTGCATAGTAGTTTACGCCTAAGAAATCTGGTTTTGCCTTGGCAATCAATTCCATATCTCCATCTTCCATTGTTGGCGTAATGCCTCTTTCTTCAAGATATGACCATACTAGAGCATTGTATCTTCCGTATACAGCTACATCTAAATACAACCAGCATCGAATGCATTCCCAATTATCCGCTGCAATCGCATCTGCTGGATTACACTTTTCTGGATAGATGGCTGTGATATTTGGCGCTGGTCCAATCTTTCCGCCCTCTACCATTTCGTGGCATAAAAGCGTTGCCTTTGCACTTGCTACAAACATATTGTGACACTGCTGATACAATTCCTTCTTATCAGGGACTCTTCCTGGATTCATCGCATTTGGATGATTGATCATGACATTCTGTTCATTGATTGTTAACCAGTATTTTACACGATCTCCAAAATTTTCAAACAATACCTTCGCGTAGTTTTCAAAAGCATCAACAGTTGCACGATTTGCCCATCCTCCCTTTTCATGAAGAACAAGAGGTAAATCAAAGTGATACATTGTCACAACAGGAACAATATCATATTTAATCAATTCATCAATTAAATTATTATA
>JABUSD010000304.1 GCA_021442845.1 Holdemanella sp. | reverse complement strand
TGCCTATATCTTTGATATCTTTGAAAAGAATGTACCATTTGAATTACGTCTAAATGATGCGATTAAAAATGATTTGGTTGTTCCTTTCCACTATTACGGTATTCGAGATCAGTTGTTAGATTATGGAATTCTTGATAAGGATAAAGTAGCTAGGAATATTTCTGATTCTATTAATGTGGATTTCATTGTAGAAGAAATAGAAAAACACAGACCTGAAAACCAGAAATTAAAATGCATTGCCTTCTGTACAAGCATTGCCCATTGCCGATTAATGGCCGATGAGTTTGTGGCAAGAGGATATGCTTCTGTTGGATTAACAGGTACAAATAATACAGGTGAAAGAATTAAAGCATTTAATGATTTACAAAATGATACAAAAGAACTGGAAATCATCTGTACCGTCGATATTTTAAATGAAGGGGTTGATATTCCAGCTATTAACATGGTTTTATTCTTAAGACCTACAGAAAGCTCTACAATCTTTTTACAACAGTTAGGTCGAGGTTTAAGAAAATACGAAAACAAGGAATTCTTAACAGTATTAGACTTTATCGGAAATAACTATAATCGTAGTGTACAGATTGCCTTAGCATTGGGTTCTTTAAGCAATTCTGTTTATATGGAAAAGGTATATTTAAAGGAATTGGTTGTAAATGACTATGCTGCATTAAATATTCCTGGAGTTCAAATACAGATTGATGAATTATCAAAGGAAGAAATCATTTACTATATCGACCAAGTAAACTTTAACAGAAAAGACTTCTTAAAAAAGGATTACGAGAACTTTAAAAAGTATCTAAACAACAATTCCATTCCTACTCATATGGATTATCTAGAATCTGATATTGCACCAGATTTAATGCGTTTCTTAAAGACGAAGTTAAATGGAAAAAGAGTTTTATCCTACTATAACTTCTTAAAATCTATAGAGGAAGAAGATCTGCCTATTTTCAATGATGATGAAATAAAATTCATCAATCGTCTTGAAGAAATGCTTCCTATTGTAAGAGCGGATGAATATTTAATTGTTAAATCTATGATAGATAATGATTTTAATATAGATTCTCTATTAGATTATTCCTCACGTGTAACAAAGGAATCATTAAATCATGCTTATTCCTATTTGGAATCAAAAAAGATTATTTCAGATGATAAACTTTCTGTTATAAACATATCTAACATTAAAGAGTATGTATTGGATTTAATCAATTATGGTCTAACAAAATACAGTATTGATTTTGGTGAATTCGAAGGTAAATATAAGCTTTATGCAAACTATACAAAAGAACAATCGATTGTATCTATCAATAAAGAATACAAGATGAACATCCAGCTTAAAGGTACCTATATAGATGAAGACACAAAAGAAACCTATATTTATATTGGATTGAAAAAAGATAAGCTAAAAGAAATCAGTACAAACTATAAGGATAAGTTCTTATCTCCAAATGTATTCCAATGGGAATCAGAAAATAACACAACAGCCACTAATGCAGCTGGAAAAAAACTTCTTAATACAGAAAAAGTACATTTATTTGTTAGAAAGATGGATGAGGAAGACAATGTCATTCTTCCATTCACCTATTTTGGTATTGGCGTACTCGATAATATGCGATCATCTCAAGTTATTAATACAGATACAGGTAAAGTAAATGATACATTGTTGTTTGATATTATTCTAGATAATGAAGTTCCTGAAAAATATCATTTAGACTTCAATATACCAAGTGAGGATAAACACTAATATGATAAAAGTCGTTGCTGCTATCATCAAAAATAGTGAGAACAAAATTCTAATTGCACAAAGAAATCTTCATAAAGCACAGGGTGGTTTATGGGAATTCCCTGGTGGTAAAGTAGAAGCAAATGAATCACTTGAAGAAGCGATTATAAGAGAAATCAAAGAGGAATTAAAAATGGATATTATCTTTAATGGATACTTTGATGAAACTGTATTTCATTATCCAGATAAGTCCATTAAATTGATTGCGTTAAATTGTACAATGATTGGAACAACCTATTCCATCTTAGAACATGAACAAATCGCATGGGTAGATTCTAGCGAATTATCTCAATATGAATTTGCACCAGCAGATATATACTTTGTAAAGAAGTTAATGAAATGAGTTGATAATTATGATAAACAGAGGCAGCTATTTATAACTGCCTTTGTTTATCTCTATTCAAATATTTATGTATCAAATTTAATATACATTATCTTTAATTACCATTTTCTTCTTAACTAAGCCAAATAACACAAATATCACAACAGTAAACCCAGCAATCATCAACATTCTTATCTCAATATTTGAAATAGATAATCTTTCAAATAATACTGTATAGAATACCGTTATAAATCCACCTAAATCACTTCCTGAATACATAATGGATACAGCCTCATCATTTGTTATTGACAACAATTCATTTGTGATAGATACCAATACTAGACTTAAACTTGTACCTGCTATGAATGCACCTGAAATGATTAAAAATATATGATCTGATATGGAAAGAATAAGTAAACCTATAACTAGATTAATTATTCCTAGTGTCATACTATGATTAAATATCTTTTTAATATTCAAATAAAACAAGCCCGAAAATGAGCTACCTAATAATGTTGCTGCAATGACTAGTGCTGGATAAATTGGTTTTATTAATCCCTTATCTATTAAAAGTATCGATGCATTTGTTGAAATACAGTTAAATATAGAGAAAAAGACGAATGCATACAGTGCATAAAATAAAGATAATTTA
>JABUSD010000284.1 GCA_021442845.1 Holdemanella sp. | reverse complement strand
TAAACGACGATATCAGCCACGGCGTTACCACCGATACGGTTACCACCGTGTACACCACCAGTAACTTCACCAGCAGCGAATAATCCAGGGATAACTTCTCCTGATTTATTGATAACCTGAGCACTTGTGTTAATCTTGATACCACCCATTGTGTGGTGGATACCTGGTGCAATTAAGATTGCGTAGTATGGACCATTTTCCATTGGGATTAATCCATTGTTACGTCCGAATTCGTCTTCTTTGTTGTTCTTGCAAGTGTCATTCCACTTCTTAACTGTTTCAACGAAGTTCTTAGTCGCTGTTTCATCGAATCCCATTTCCTTCGCTAAGTCTTCTAATGTATCACCCTTCACTGGTAATCCATTTGTTACATACTTCTGATATAGAGCTTCATCAGCATATGTTGAATCATATACGATATATGCACAGCAATCAGTCTGTTCTAGTTCAGCAGCTGATACAGCATCACGAGTAGAAAGGTCATTTGTGAATCGTTTACCTTCCTTATTAACAAGGATAGCACCATTTGAACGAAGTCTTTCTGATACTAGGAATCCATTTTCCTGGTATACAGTTGGGTGAAGCTGAATCTGATCGATATCTACTAAATCAGCATCCGCAGCATTTTGAGCCATTACGATACCATCACCAGTAGCACCTGGAGCATTTGTAGTCACTGTACCCTTCAAGTCTGGACGATATGAGCAGTACATTTCTTCATTAGCACCGAATCCACCTGTAGCTAAGATTACAGACTTCGCATTGATTGTGTAGTTAGCTTCTTTACCTTCAGCCTTAACACCAACAGCTTTACCGTTGTCCATTAAGATTTCTGTTGCTTCTGTATTCAAGTAAACCTGGATACCCATTTCTTCTAACTTAGCGCTATAGTGTTCAACTAAGAATTCACCAACAGCTGAACCATCTTCTGGTTCGTGTAAGTACATGTGAACAGTACCACCTGTTGCAGCAATTTCAGGAAGTGGTGCACCAATGCTTTCTAACCAGTCAATGGCATCCGATGAGTTTTCAGCCAATGTCTTAACTAATTCTGGATCATTTAAGTTATGTCCACCTTCCATAGTGTCCTTAATGAAGTTTTCAACTGTAGAACCTTCTAGAGATTCTTTAACTTTAGCATCTTTTTCTTCAGCAATAGCAGCAGCCTGTTTCTTAGTACCAGCAGCGTTCATACCACCTGAAGCCTTTGTTGTATTTCCACCTACATAAGGCATCTTTTCAAGGATGATTACATTGTATCCCTGCTGTTTAGCAACGATGGCAGATGTCATACCAGCACCACCAGCACCAACAACGACGATATCAACATCCAATGTTTCATCTTTCTTTTCTACTGTTTCAGAACCACCTTGAGCAGCAGCATCCATTGCAGCAATATCAGCACCTGCCTGTGTTAAACAGTCTTCAGCACCTGTAATGATAGCTGTGCTTGATACAGTTGCACCAGAAACAGCATCAACATGAGGTGTCTGTTTTTCAACCATCTTAGGTCCTAATTCTTTAACGGCAATACCACCTAGAGATGGTGTTTCCTTATCACCTGTAATCTTAACTTCTTCAATCTTCGTTTCGCTTACTGTCATTTCAACAACAACATCACCACCGAATCCCTTCTGTGTTGAAGTATATGTTCCAGCTTTCATCTTAACCGATGAAACTTTTCCTAATAGATCGAAATTACAATTTGCCTGTGTTAAACAGTCTTTGGCAGCATCTTTAATAGCTGTACTTGAAACTGTAGCACCAGAAATTGCATCAACATCATATGTCTGTTTTGAAACCATAGCAGGTCCAAGTTCTTTTACGGCAACACCACCAAGTGCTGGTGTTTCCTTATCACCTGTAATCTTAACTTCTTCAATGCGAGTATCACTAACTGTCATTTCAACTGTGATATCTCCACCGAATCCTTGTTTTGTTGCAGTATATGTACCTGCATTCATAACCTTATCGCCTTTAGGCTGACCTAAAGATGTTAGCACGTTGTAAATGGAATTCGATCCAAAAATCAATACAATTGTAAGTGCAACCATTACGATAAGAGAAATCAGTCCTTTATTCTGTTTTTTCATATTAACTTTCCCTCTTTCCACTATACACGTTTACGGATGATACGGGATGGACATGCCATAACACAGGCACCACATTCTACACATTCATCCTGATTGATATGGGCAACATTTCCTTGCATTGTAATTGCACCATGATCACATTTTCGAGTACATAATGTACATCCGATACATCCATTAGAACATACATCCTTAACAGCTTTACCACGGCTTTGTGATGAACAAGTTACCATGAAATCTGCTGAATCCGGAATAATTTCAATTAAGTTATTTGGACATACTTCAATACATTTACCACAAGCAACGCATTTATTACGGTCAACGACCGCAACTCCATTGATAATGTGAATCGCATCAAACTGGCAAGCTTTAACACAAGTTCCCAATCCTTTACAACCATATCGGCATGCCTTCGTACCACCACCTGGTAGCACAGTGGCTGCACGACAATCTTCTAGACCTGTATAGTCTGCATTAAATTTTGCTGCATCACAGTTCCCTGCACATTTTACATAGGCTACTTTCTTCACAGATTTTGCTGCTTCAAGTCCCATGATTTCTGCCACTTTATCGGCTACTGCCTGTCCCCCAACAGGACATGCATTGACAGATGCTTTTCCTAATGCGATAGCTGCTGCCAATCCATCACAACCAGGATATCCACAACCACCACAGTT
>JABUSD010000369.1 GCA_021442845.1 Holdemanella sp. | reverse complement strand
TAAAGCTGGTTACAATAAATGGTGAACCCAATAGAATATAGGTAATATATGTCTTGGCATAAGGCATAATTGTTGGTGTACTCCCTAATATTCTTACTAGATCATCAATAAAGATAAAACAGATGATTTCAACGATAATCGCAACAAACAAGGCACCAAAAAATGCGGTTGATGCAAATTTTGTAGCTGCTTCATCTTCTTTTGCCCCTAATTTTCTAGAAAGAATCGATCCACCACCTTGTCCAAATAAGAAACCGATAGCTTGTAGAATAGACATAAAGCCAAAGACAATTCCTACAGCTCCACTGGCACTATTTCCTAACTGTCCAACAAATGCCGTATCGGCTAGATTATAAATATTTGTAACAAGCATGGAGATTACAGTTGGAATGGATAATGAAATAACTAATTTTAATATCGGTGTTTCCGTCATTCTTTGATAATTATCAGTACTCTTCATGTAGAGTATTATACAAAAAAAGAAGAGATATTTCCATCTCTTCTACTTCTATACTTTAAGCAATTTCGTTACATACAGAAAATACTATAAAAAGATAATCTTAATTATTCACCTATTGATTCTGTTCAATTTCCTGTGTTTTAGCTTCTCTTGATACATAGACAGTCGCATTAATACCCATGCCTGGATTGACAAGTTTTACCTGAATTGGTGTTTCATCACTATTCTGATAACAGATAAAGCTGTTATGGAATGTCATGGCAGTGGCAACTGTCAAGGATTGACCTGGATTTAAATAGATTAAGGCAAATCCACTTGCTTCCCCATCAATCTGCTTTGTTTCAGGTACCTTTTTATTCTTCTTTACATCTAAAGTTTTAATCTTTTCAATATCCATTGTCTGGAAATCACCTTTATCGGCATAATCCGTTGTAAGAAGACCATTTAAGGTTGCCTTTGGTTCAATATAAGGAACAACAATTGTTTCATCTGTCTTGTTTTCATAGACAATTCCAAAGTTGCTTAATACTGTATTTCCAAATTCAAAGCTGACATTCGCCTGGGAATAATCAAAGCCAATCGAAATTGTACTATCTTCAAACAATGTCTGTTTCATCCCTTTCTGGGTTGTACGCACATCCGAGCTGGATGCCTGATGAATCTTTACATTCTTAAAGGACATGAATGTCTTTGTGTTATCAAAGTACAATCCAACATCTTTCTGGTTGTTGTTGGCAAAACCGATATGACCACAGACATATCCCGTGGATTTAGCCGTTAACAATTTCGTTGGCATCACATACTTTTCTGAGATATAGCTTTTAATCTTCTTTCCATCATCACGAAGCGAGAATTTGAATTTATCCAATAGATAATCTTCATCACGATCATTTGTGATGCTGAATAGATAATAATAATAGATTGTATTCTGATTTTCATTCTTTGCCTTTAATACATCTTTTAATTCCAATGTAATACCATCATCAATTGTATAAACAGGATTCTTTTTAGTACATGCTGCTAAAGATAAAGATAAACAGAATGTTATGAATACAGTTAATAGTTTCTTCATTTATATCACCCACTATAATTTAACAGATTTTATATTATTTGTAAAATTATCTACTTTTTTAACTTCTACAAGAATGGAATGCTGTCCATTTCCATGCGAATAAGGCGATGGAATGATGGAAGTTAATGTATTGATAGAACCGTTTGTATCCATTCCCTTTTCATTGGTTTTATGCCAGGCACCTTGTGCCATGGCACATACACCTTGGATAATCCGATTGGTGATCTTAACAGGAATATGGATGATTCCTTCATCGTTATAGACTTCAACCAGATCGCCATCTTTAAGATTTCGAGTGTTCGCATCATAAGGATGCATCCAGATAGCTCTAGGATCCAATGATTCTAAATGCTTGTTTTCATCATGAATGGAATGGGCTCTGCGCTTTGTATGATATCCAATCAGCTGCAATGGATAGGTTTGAATCAATGGATCTTCAATGCCTCTTTCAGCTTTCACATAACAAGGAATCGCTGGAAATGGCTTGCGATATTGACTTCTATAGACAATGTAGGAAAAGATTTCAATCTTGCCACTTTCGGTAGGAAATGGCTTATGTTCTTGTATCTGTTCTTCAAAGGCAATAATCGGCTTGTTGTTCTTATATTCATAATAGCCATTTTTACGGAATGTATCATAATCACAAAGCTCTGTTTCTTCTTTTCGAAGTTCATTGTATGTATATTCTAACCATTCATCACTGGTGCGATTTAAAGAGAATGGCTCTTTTAAACCTAATAAATCGGCAAGTTCTACCATCCAGTCATATTCCCATCGACAATCATATAATGGTTCTATCACCTTATTTGATGCCCCTAACAGATTGGAATAGGCCCATGGCATAGAGATATTGTTGGTTTCAAACATCGATACACCGGGTAATAAAAGATCGGCATATTTAGCGGAAGCTGTCATAAATAAATCCGATACAACAATAAACTCTACTTTGGATTCATCTTCTAATAGTTTCTTTGTGTAATTAATATCGGCATGCTGATTGATTAACATATTACCCGCTAAGTTAAAGATCATTTTAATATCACTATCCAGTTTATCTTTACCAACAACTCCATCGATTTTAGTAATTTCATGACCTCTTTCAATGGCTTCTGTCCATAAAAAGGAAGGAATCATAGCCCCATAAGGATTCTCTGAGACATCAATCGAAGGTTTTTTATGTTGTTTGCAGGCCCCTTTTCCACTGTCCCATCCCCCTTCCGAAAGTGAATTGGAGGC
>JABUSD010000177.1 GCA_021442845.1 Holdemanella sp. | reverse complement strand
TCCTTTCATAATAATGATGGAGGTATTACCTCCAATAAAGGAGGGCTAACCGTTTATGTAAATGTCATAAAAATAGAAATTAGCTTATACATGTCATAGTATGTAAGATTCATGGAATACTTTAATAATTACTATTTCTATGAAGGATACTGGACATGTATATACCCTTATGTTTATGTTCACTAATATCTATAGAAAAAATGGTACATTTACTTGATAAATGCACTATAAAAATATTATGATATTATTAAGAAATCGAAAGATTTAATTTTAGTACACAATTGGAAAAGGAGAAGAATATGAAAGAATTAGAACAATTGGCAGAATACTATACTTTGAATGCTGTTGCAGATGCTGTTGGAGGACCTGTTAACCTAGCTATTATCGTGGCTGTAGGTGGATATGTTACACTTCGTTCTGTTGAATGCGTAGGAAAGTTAACTTTCAAATTAATCAAGAAGCTTGCTGAACCAAAACCAGAAGTTGAAGAAGTTGAAAGCAACGAAGAACCAGAAGTAGTAGCTGCATAATACATACAATTGAATATCATGATGGCAAGGAATACCTTGCCTTTTTAAATGTATTGCATAGCCTAAAACAGTATTTTATAATTGTACATTATAAGGAGAGAACTATGAAACGATTAACAACATTACTGCTTGCGTTTATAATGACATTTGCCCTGGCTGGATGTTCAAGCAAACCAAAGACAAAAACCGTAACAACGGGTGCTTTATCCATAACAATTGGCGAAGATTATGAAGAAATGGCATTGGATGGATTTGATGGTGCTTATTCCAATGATGATGTAGCCATTGCCATTCTAAAGGAAAACTTTGAAGATTTTTACAATGAAGGATATGAAGCTGCTAAGGATATGACACTTGAAGAGTATACTGAACTTGTGAAAGCTGCCAATGAAGGAAAATGTACATTTGAAGTGGATGATACTGGATATCCATCATCAACCTATACAGCGGATGTAGAAGGGGTATCCTATAAGTACTATACAACAATCCGTACGACAAAAGAGTCTGGATACTTAATTTCCTTTATTACATTTGAGAGTGCTTTTGATACATATTTTCCAGATATCAAGGAATATGCAAAATCCATTAAAGTTGAATAATGATTTCAAGCAGGTATATCCTGCTTTTTTAACATCACTAATATTAGTGATGCATATTATTAATATTATTATTATAATGAGATTAAGGATGGTGATTTACTATGAAAAAGAGAATGAATGTATTGTTAGCGGCAACTATGATACTTCAGTTTATTCAGATGCCAGTATTAGCCGAAGAAGAAATAGTTGAACCAGCTGTAGTGGAAGAAGAAACGATTCAAGCCGAAGAAACAATTGTTATGGAAACACATGCAGGCTGGCAAAAAGATGGCTTCTCTGATTGGGTTTATTATGAAAATGGACAGTTAAAGACAGGATGGTTAAACTATAAAGGAGACTGGTATTATCTTGATGCGAACAATGGTGGAAAGATGGTTTATAATGATCCGTTGTTCTATGTACCAGAAGATAATAAAGCGTATTCTTTTGATATGGATGGAAAATGTGTAAAGAATGGTCTTGTTGAATATTTTACAGCAATTGATTTTACAACTTATTATTATGTTGAAAATTACAAATCTGTAGGTGGATGGAAAACTATAAATGGAAAGACATACTATTTCCAATATAGACATGATTATGGTGTTTATATTTCCTTAACAGGTATCCAGGAAATTGATGGAACGACTTATTATTTCAAACGTGATTCATCGTGCGTACAGAATGGATGGTGGACATTTGGTTTAGATCATGGATATCTTAAACCAACCGTTGGATGGCTTTATATTGAAAATAATCAGCCAGTCAGTGGATGGAGATATATCAATGGATACTGGTATTATTTTGAAGATAAGCAAATCTATGAATATACAAAACCATATATGATTTCTAATGAATATCGTCCAATTGATGGTAAATACTATTATTTCAATGCTGATGGACAGATGTCCTGCAATAAGTGGGAAAAGACAGAAGATGGAAAATGGATCTATCTAACAAATTCTGGTGCTGCTGCCAGTGGATGGTTTAAAGATACTGATGGTAAATGGTACTATCTAGATCCAAATGATCGAAACCAGATGGTCGCAAATGAACGTAAGAAGATTAATGGCAAGTTCTATCGTTTTGATGCATCGGGTGCCATGTATGAAAACAAATGGGTAAATGTTGAAACACAGTTCCCAGCACCTGGTTATTATTCGAACTGGTATTATTATGGAAAGGATGGTGCTGAAGTCGTTGGATGGAATACAATCAATGGTAAACTTTATTATTTCCGCGATACTGGATATCCATATACGGGAACAATCGAATATGAATTGAACCATGCCTTGGTAACCAATCAGGAACTTGAAATCATAGAAAAAGGTATCACAAAGACATATTGTTTTGATGAAAATGGTGCCTGTGTAAAAGATGGATGGTTTAAAATGGGTGGATTCTGGTACTATGCATCCAACTATAAAAAATTAACGGCACAATGGGCTGGTGACTACTATTTAGATAATAGCGGTGTTATGGTTACATATTGTTACGTATACAATCCTTCCAATGGTAACTACTACTGGATTGGCAACAGTGGTAAATATGAACCAAACTGGACAACAAAGACAAAACCAGATGGTTATGCAATTTATAACCAGACAACTGGAGAAAGAATTTAACAATTGAAGGAGCATGAAATAAGAATCATGCTTCTTTTTTTTGATAT